>JANPJN010000333.1:0-5572 GCA_031425515.1 Acidobacteriota bacterium
GCCACCGGCCGCAGCCTCGAAGGGCGCCTCGCCGCCTACGAAGACTTCATCCAGACCGATGCGGCCATCAATCCGGGCAACTCCGGCGGCGCGCTCATCAACGCGCGCGGCGAGCTTGTCGGCATCAACACCGCGATCTTCAGCGAGACGGGGGGCTATCAGGGCATCGGCTTCGCGGTCCCCAGCAATCTCGTCCGCCATGTGATGAACGACCTGATCAAATACGGCATGGTCCAGCGCGGCACCATCCCCGGCATCACGGTCCAGTCGCTCACCACGATGATCGCGGAGCAGCTCCGCGCCCCCAGCACCCGCGGCGCTGTTGTCGTCGGCATGCAGCAGCGATCAGACGCCTATGCGGCCGGCATCCGGCCTGGCGACGTCATCGGCACCTTCAACGGCACGACGATAGACGATGCGACGCATTTCGAACGGCTGCTGTCGGACGCGACCATTGGATCGACCGTGACGCTCGGGATGCTGCGGGACGGCAAGCCGGTCACGGTGAAGGTGCCGGTCGTCAAGGCGACCGTTCAGCGGCGCAGCAGGGGCTGACGAGCCCGAGCCGGCCCGGAAATCGCGGGGCTGCCGACCGCGATACACCGCCACGGCGACTCCGTCCCCACGCGGATGCCGATGCGGGCGGTCCAGGCCACGTCGCGGCGAGGCAGGCCGCGCTCCTCGATGCGCAGCGGTCCGCTGGTGAGATCCTCCAGATTCTGGCGCAGTGAAATCCCCAGTGCGCGCGTCAGGTTCCCAGGCCCGCGACAGAGCTCGGCCGACGACAGGGCGCTCGCCCGGCGTTCCGTGCCGCGCGCGCGGCGTCGCCGCATCAGCGGCTCCCCCTCCAGCGGCTCGAGCGCCCGGATCAGGACCGCGGCCGGCCAGCCGTCGGCCTCGGTGACGGCGTTGACCAGATAGTGCAGACCGTAGTTCAGGTAGACGTACGCCATGCCGGGAGGGCCGTAGAGCGGGGCGTTGCGGCGCGTGCGGCCCGGCGCCGCGTGGCATGCGGGATCGGACTCGCCGATGTAGGCCTCGGTCTCGACGATGACGCCGGAGGAGAGGCCGGCGGGCGAGTCGTGCAGGAGGACGCGGCCGATGAGATCGCGCGCGACGTCGAGCGTGGGTCGCGCGTAGAACTCGCGCGGCAGCACCGCCATCCCTACGGCGTCGAGGCCTTCAGCCGTTCGAGCGCGCGAGCGGCGGCCTTCGCGACGTCGGGATCCTTGTCGCTCGCGAGCGGCTGCAGCGCCGCGGTCGCCCCTGGTGCGCCGAGGGCGCCAACCAGCCGGGCGACGTTGGCGCGAATGACCGGAGAGGGATCCTGCAAATGCGGGACGAGCACCGGCGCGGCGTCCGGACCGAGCTCCACGAAGTAGTCGAAGATCTGCGGCCCCATTTTCGGCGAGGTCAGGAACTCGACCAGCCGCGGAATGTAGTTGTGACCAAGCTTCTGCAGCGCGAAGGCCATGGCGGCGCGCACCTCGGTGGAGGGATCGTTGCCCGCCCCGATCTGAAGGGCCGCGGTGTCGGCTGCCTCGCCGACGCGCCCGAGACCCTCGGCGGCCGCGCGGCGCAGGAACGGATCGCGATCGGTGAGCCTCGCCCTGAAGAGCGGCACGCTCGCCGGGCTGGCGATCTTCGAGAGCGCATCGAGCGCCGACCAGGCGCCCTCGCCTTTCGCGTAGAAACTGAGCTGCTCCGTGAGCGCCTGCACGGCGCGGGCGTCGCCGATGGCCCCGAGCGCGCGGATCGCGGCAAAGCGCACCTCGCTCTTCGAGTCGTTCACCGCGGTGAGGAGCGCATCTCCGGCGGCGCGCAGCGCGAGGCGTCCCGCCACGCGCGCGGCAGCCGTCCGGATGACGGGGTCGTAGTGATCGAGTGCCTTGATCAGTTCGTCGCCGGCCTCCGTGCTCAGCGGTGGACGGGCGATCGTTCCCAGGGTGTAGATCGCCTCGACGCGCACCTTCTGGTTCTCGTCGTTCACCGCCTGCAGCAGCGCGCGCACGAGCTCCGGCGGCACCGGCCCCGGCCGCCGCGCGAGCGGACCGAGCTCGAACGCCGCCTCCGCCATCGCGGGCTGGCGCACCTCGACGAAGAGCGCCACGCGCTTCTTCGCCGGGACGTCGTCCAGCAGAAAGAACGAACGCTCCGCCGCGATGGCCTCGAGCTGGACGAGATCGACCGGGTCGGTCACGAGCGGCGCCATGGGCGCCGCCGCCTCCGGATACCGCGATTCCCGCAGCAGCCTGACGGCGCTCACGCGGATCTTCGCGTCCGGATTGCGCAGGTTGCGGATCACGTCGTCGAACCGGGCCTGCTGCGCCGCCGCCGTGCCGCAGAGCACCAGCCCGCCGAGCAGGCATGCACTGATATGTCGGGTCATGGAAAATCCGAGGGGGAGCCCGTTCATTGTAGGCCACCCTGCCGCCCAGTCAAGCGTCCTGCGGAGTTCACTCAGGAGGCCGGGGCGCCGCGGCCCGCGCCGTAGGCGTGCACCCGCCCCACGGCCAGCACGTCCTTCAGGTAGCGCCCCGTGTGCGACGCCTCGACCTTGATGATCAGTTCCGGCGGGCCGGCGGCAATGAGCTGCCCGCCCTCGGCCCCGCCTTCGGGCCCGAGATCGATGATCCAGTCGGCGGTCTTGATGACGTCGAGGTTGTGCTCGATGACGAGCAGGCTGTGCCCCGCCTGCAGCAGCTTGCGAAAGGCGGCGAGCAGCTTGGCGATGTCGTCGAAGTGCAGCCCCGTGGTCGGCTCGTCGAGGATGTACAGGATGCGATCGCCCGAGTGCGACGAGAGGTGGGCCGCGATCTTGATACGCTGCGCCTCTCCTCCCGACAGGGTCGTCGCCGGCTGGCCGAGCCGCAGGTAGCCGAGACCAATCTCGTCGAGCACCTGGAGCCGCCGCAGGACTTTCGGCGAGCTGCTGAAGAACGTCAGCGCTTCTCGTACGGTCATGTCGAGCACCTGATCGATGTCGCGGCCCCGGTACTTGACGTCGAGGACCTGCGGCTTGAACCGCTTGCCCTCGCAGTGCTCGCATGGAACGAAGACGTCGGCGAGGAACTGCATCTCGACCTTCACTTCCCCCTCGCCTTCACAGGCGTCGCAGCGGCCGCCGGGGACGTTGAAGGAGAAGTGGCTCGCGGTCAGCCCGTGGGCGCGCGCATCCTTGGTCTGCGCGAAGAGCTCGCGGATGGGATCGAACGCCTTCAGGTACGTGACCGGGTTGGACCGCGGCGTCCGGCCAATCGGGTTCTGATCGACGAGCACGACATCGGTGACGAACTCGGCGCCTTCGATTTTCCGATGGGCGCCGACGGGGCGGTCCCACTCGCCTTTTGCCTTCTTCAGCGCGGCGTAGATCACGTCGTGCACCAGCGTGCTCTTGCCCGAGCCGCTCACGCCGGTGACGGCCGTCAGCATCCCGAGAGGGATTTCGACGTCCACCGTCTTGAGGTTGTGCGCCGAGGCGCCGAGCACGCGCAGCTTCTGGTTGGTCGGTTTCCGACGTGTCGCCGGCACCGGAATGGCCAGCTCGTCGCGCAGATACTTCGCAGTCAGCGAGCGCGGCTCCAGCAGCAGCTCCGGCAGCGTGCCGCTGAAGATGACGCGCCCTCCCTGCTCGCCGGCCCCGAGCCCCATATCCACGATGGTGTCGGCCACCTTGATCATGTCGGCGTCGTGCTCGACGACGAGCACGGTGTTGCCCTGATCGCGGAGCTGACGGAGGATGCGGATGAGCCGTTCGTTGTCGCGCGAGTGCAGGCCGATCGACGGCTCGTCCAGCACGTAGAGCGTGTCCACCAGCGCGGACCCGAGCGACGTCGCGAGATTGATCCGCTGCGATTCTCCGCCCGAGAGCGTGGACGACAACCGGTCCAGCGTCAGATAGTCCAGGCCGACGTCGCGCAGGAAACCGAGCCGGCGGCGGATCTCGTTGAGCACCTTGTCGGCGATGGCCGTCTCTTTCTCCGACAGCTCGAGCTGCTCGAAGAACTGCTCCACGTCGCGGACCGTCAGGCTGCAGGTGGAGTCGATGGTCCGATCGCCCACGCGGACATCCCGCGCCTCGCGCCGCAGTCGTGCGCCGCCGCAGTCAGGGCACGTCAGGTAGCCGCGATAGCGGCTCAGGAACACGCGCACGTGCACTTTGTATTTCTTGCGTTCCAGCCACCGGAAGAAGCCCTTGACTCCTTCGAACGATGCGCCGTCGCCTTCGGTCGCGAAGCTCTTCTCCGCGGCGGTCAGCTCCGCCCAGGGGACGTCGAGCCTGATGCCCCTCGGCTTCGCCGCCCGCTTCAAGTCGGCGAGCTGCGCGCGGTAGTGCGGTTTGCTCCACGGCTCGATCGCGTTCTGGTTGATCGACTTCGAGGGGTCCGGCACGACCAGGCCCATGTCGAGCTCGATGACGTTCCCGAACCCGTGGCAGACCGGGCATGCCCCGAACGGATTGTTGAAGGAGAAGAGCCGCGGCTGCGGCACCTCGTACGGAATCCCGCAGGCGCGGCACTCGAAGCGCTCGCTGAACCGCAGCACCTGCGGATCGCCGTCCCCCTCGGGGAGCTGCAGCGCAAAGGCCGCCCCGCCTCCTTCGAGGTAGGCGGTCTCGATCGAGTCGGTGAGCCGGGCGCGAATGTCGCCGTCCACCTTGACGCGGTCCACGATGACCTGCAGCGTCGCGCGGTCCTTCAGCACGGAGGCGTCAATCTCTTCGAGCGCCACGGTGCGGCCGTCCACGAACAGGCGCCCGAAGCCCTTCCGCCGGAGGGCCGCGATCGTTTCCGCGACCGGATCCACCAGGTCGGGCAGGTCCGGCTGGGGCCCGGCGACCTCCCCTCCCTCCTCCGCCGCCGTCGCCTCGTCGTCGTCCGGCGTGGACTCCCGGTTGATGGGGCCGGCGGTCACGACCGGCATGTCGAAGCCAAGCAGGAGCCGTGTGCCGGCGGGCAGGGCGCCGAGCTGGCGGGCGACGACTTCCGCGGTCTCGCGCACGACCTCGCGGCCGCAGTTGCGGCAGTAGGTCCGGCCGACGCGGGCGTAGAGCAGGCGCAGGTAATCGTGGATCTCTGTCGTGGTCCCGACGGTCGAGCGGGGATTGCGGATGCTGTTCTTCTGGCGGATGGCAATCGCCGGGCAGATGCCTTCGATGGCATCGACGTCAGGCTTTTCCATCCGTTCGAGGAACTGCCGCGCGTAGGCCGAGAGCGATTCGACGTAACGGCGCTGCCCTTCTGCGTAGATGGTGTCGAAGGCGAGCGAGGATTTGCCCGAACCGCTCACGCCCGTCATCACGATGAGCGACCGCGTGGGCAGTGTCAGGTCCACGTTCTTGAGGTTGTGCGTCCGCGCGCCGCGAACGGCGATCTGGCCGCGCCGGCTGGGAGTGGTCGTCGTAGGCATCTATCTATGGAATTTCGGAAACAGCCGAACAGTCCATCGTAGCGCACGGCTTGCAGGGGCATCAACCTCGACGGCATCATTTGTGCTATTTTGATTGAGCTTGTCGGCGCCGGGCCATGGTGGAGGGTCCACCGGGCCGTCGCGCGACACCACCAAGAGGGGG
>JANPJN010000334.1:0-3672 GCA_031425515.1 Acidobacteriota bacterium
GCCTGCCCACGACCTGGAGCGCGACGGAGAACGTCGCCTGGAAGCTGCCGCTCCCCGCCTTCAGCGGCTCGACGCCGATCGTCTGGCACGACACGATCTTCCTGAACGTGGCCACGGAAGCCGATACCGGGGCAGTCGAGCTGTGGGCCGTCGATCGCCATAAGCAGGCGGTGGCCTGGAAGCGGCCGCTGGCCGGCGCCAACAAGCGCGGGCGCAAGCAGAACATGTCGTCCCCGTCGCCGGTCACCGACGGCAAGCATGTCTGGGTGATCACCGGCACCGGCATCCTGAAGGGGTTCGACTTCGCCGGGAAGGAGCTGTGGTCTCGCGACCTGCCGAAGGACTACGGCCCGTTCGGCATCCAGTTCGGCTACGCTTCGTCGCCGCTGCTGCACGAGGGCGCGCTCTACCTGCAGGTCCTGCACGGGCTGTTCACCGACGATCCGTCGTACGTCCTCAAGATCGACACGATGACGGGCAAGACGCTATGGCGTACCGAGCGGCCGACCGAGGCGCTGCACGAATCGCCGGACTCGTATTCGACGCCCGCCCTGTTGCAGTACGACGGCAAGACCGAGATCGTGACGACCGGCGGCGACCTCGTGACCGGGCACGATCCGGCGACCGGCAAGGAACTGTGGCGGGCGGACGTGCTCAACCCGAGCCGCAGCCGCAACTACCGGATCATCTCGTCGCCGATCGTGGCCGGCGGCCTGATCATCGCGCCGACGCGCGTCAATCCGCTGGTGGCGCTGCGTCCCGGCGGCAGCGGCGACGTCGCGAAGACGCACGTCGCCTGGACGTTCCATCGCGGCCCGGACGTGCCGTCGCCGGTCAGCGACGGCACATACCTGTATCTCGTCAGCGAGCAGGGGGTGGTCTACACCCTGGAGCTGCAGACGGGAAAACTGGTGTACGGCCCCGAACGGATTCCGAACGACTTCTACAGCTCGTCGCCGGTGCTCGCCGACGGGAAGATCTACGTCACCGGCGAGACCACCGGCGTCACAACGGTCTTCAGGGCCGGCCCGAAGTTCGAGATCCTCGCCTCCAACACCTTCGGCGACTCATGCGCGCCGTATTGCCTCGCGTCGATCGCCGTGTCGCAGGGACAGCTGTTCGTCAAGACCGACGCGAATCTGTGGGTGGTGGGCGAGCGCCGCAAGTGAGCTGAGTGGCCGCGGCCGATCGGCGCCGCCGCTACATCACCACCACGGCGTCCCGCCGCTGCTCGATCTTCTTGAAGTCCAGCCCCGGCACTTGCTTCAGATCGTCCACGGTTTTGAACCGGCCGTGCTGATCGCGATACTTGACGACCGCCGCGGCCTCGCGCCGCAGCAGCCCGCCGGCGGCTTCGAGGTCGATCTGCGACGCTGTGTTCAGGTTGAGCGGCTGCAATGCCTCCCCCAGGAAGTGCGTGGACAGATACTGGACGATGACCGGGAACTCGTCGTCCGGGACCTTGGCGCCGCGCCGCTTCATGTCCTCGATCACGGCCACCCAGCCGTCGCGCGTGAGCCGGACGGAGGCCGCCCGGCGCGCCTCGTGGCAGGGAGCGCAGGCCCGCACCATCTCGTCCCTGCCAGGTCCATCGGGCATCCCCTGGCCGGACAGTACCGGCGCCGCGGGCGCCTGCTGGGCCGCGGAGGCGGCAGCGGCCGCCAGGATCACTCCCGCCAGACCGCATATCCACAGCATCGACTTGTGCATCCTCACCCCTCGCAGCATCATACTCCCCGCGCCCTCGCTCCGGCGCCGCCTCGCCACCGCGGTTCGCACTGCGAGACGGCCGGCGCGTCCGCAAGTCCGGCTTGTCCCCGGTCCGCTTCACGGCCTAAGATTCGCCTCGTGACCCCTGACAAGCGGCGATTGAACTGGTGCTCCGCGAGCATCGCAACCCTGGCCCTGGCTGCGGGCGTGACGGCGGCCGCGTCCGACTTCCTCACGGAAGGAGTGGACGGCGCCCGCACCGGGTGGGTCCGCGACGAGAAGATCTTCACCCCGGCCAACGTCGGCGGCACGAAGCTGCTGTGGAAGGTCAAGCTCGAAAGCACGCCGCGCGCGATGCACAACCTGTTCGCGCCGCTCGTGGCCGAACGCGTCACCACCCCGCAAGGCCCGCGCGAGCTTGCCGTGGTTGCCGGTGTCTCCGACCACCTGTTCGGCCTCGACGTCGCGACGGGCACGCAGATCTGGCACCGCAAGTTCGACAGCACCCTGCTGGAGCCCGGAGGCACGAACGACACGCTGTGCCCGGGCGGCCAGACCGCGGTCCCGACGATGGCCGAGACGTCGCCCGGGAAGTACACGGTGTACGCGGTGTCCTGGGACGGACGGCTGCGGCAGGTGAACCTGGCCGATGGCCAGGACGTCACCGCCCCCGAGAAGTTCATCCCCGGCGGCGGCAAGCCCTACGCGCTCAACCTGCAGAACGGCGTCATCTTCACGGCCACCGCGCAGGGCTGCGGCGGGCTCACCAACGCGTTCTACTCCTTCGACCTCGCGACGCGCAAGGTGAGCGCCTTCATTCCCGCCGGCGGCGGACTGTGGGGGCGCCGCGGCGCCGCGGTCGATGCGGAAGGCCGCGTCTTCCTCGGCACGGGCGACGCGCAGTTCGATCCGCTGACCCGCCGCCTCGGCAACGGCATCGTCGGGGTCAAGCTCGACGCCAAGAGGCAGCTCCAGCTCGTGGACTATTTCGGCGCCCCCAACGCGAACTTCCTCTGGCGCCGCGATCTCGACGTCAATACGACGCCGATGGCGGTGGACTACCGCGGCCGCAAGTTCCTCATCGGCACGAGCAAGGAATGCCGGCTGTGGCTGCTGGATCGCGATGCGCTCGGCGGCGAGGATCACCGGACGACGGTGCACACGACACCGCTGTTCTGCAACGACGCGCAGGCGTTCGACGCGAAAGGGGTGTGGGGCGCGCTCGCCGCGTGGCAGGACGCCAGGGGCACGCAGTGGGTGCTGGCGCCGTTCTGGGGACCGGTGAGCACCACGTTCAAGGCGCCGATCGAGCACTCGCGCCCGGAGGGGGGCGGCGTGGCGGCGTTCAAGCTCGAGGAGCGCGCGGGCTCGTGGCAGCTGACGCCGGCGTGGCTGTCGCGCGACATGGACCTGGCCGAGGAAGCGGTGATCGCCAGCGGCATCGTGTTCACCTACGCGGCCGGCGAAGATGCCTCCCAGACCACCCCGGACAAGGCGTGGGACGAGCCGGGCGGCCCCGTCTACGGCGGCGGCCTGAGTTCGGGCCCGGTCCGGCGCATCCCGACCTCGCGCCGGGCCACGATCTACGCGCTCGACGGCCAGACGGGCAAGGAGCTGTGGTCGAGCGGGGACGAAATCACGTCGTGGAATCACTTCAGCGGGCTCACCGTTGCCAACGGCCGCGTCTATCTCGCGACGTTCGACGGTGTCCTGTATTGCTTTGGGATCGAGCGGTGAGCCGGAGGGCCACGATGCGCGCGCAACGTTTCCTGATCGCAGGCCTGGTGGCCGCGGTGACCGTGAGCGTCACGCTCGCGCAGCCCGGCCGCGGCGGCTCACCGTGGCACACGGGGCTGGCCGACGCCCAGCGCACCTCGTGGATCCGCACGGACGACAAGATCTCCGTGGCGGCGATGGCGCAGCCGGGGTTCGCGCTGCAGTGGACGTCGAAGCTCGACAACC
>JANPJN010000335.1:0-4964 GCA_031425515.1 Acidobacteriota bacterium
GGCGCCCGCGGCCCAGCCATCGCCAACCCAGCCCGCGGCCCCGGCCCCGGCGCGCGGCGCGGCGCCGGCGGCTCGCGCTGCGGCTTCCTCCGCCCAGCCGTTCCAACTGCACGAGAAGGATCACATCAGCATCATCGGCAACACCCTTGCCGAGCGCTTCCAGTACGACGGGTGGCTGGAGACGATGGTGTATGCGCGGTTTCCGAAGCACGAGCTCGTCATCCGGAACCTGGGGTTCAGCGGCGACGAAGTCGGCACGCGGCTTCGGTCGAAGAATTTCGGGACGCCGGATGAGTGGCTGAGCGGCAGCGGCGCCCCCATCGGCGGCTACGAGAACAACCGGTTCGAGAACACCAACACGAAGACCGATGTCCTCTTTGCGTTCTTCGGCTACAACGAGTCGTATGCCGGGCAGGCCGGCCTCGAAAAGTTCAAGACCGAGCTGGCCGAGTGGATTCGCCACTCCCTCGCGCAGAAGTACAACGGGAAGGCCGCGCCGCGTATCGTGCTGTTCTCGCCGATCGCACACGAGGATCTCGGCACACCCGACCTGCCGGACGGCCGCGAGAACAACGCGCGGCTGGCGCTCTACAGCCGGGCCATGGGGGAGGTCGCAAAGGCGGAGGGGATCACGTTCGTCGATCTGTTCAAGCCGAGCGCCGATCTCTACGCATCGACGAAGGCGCCGCTGACCATGCAGGGCGTGCACCTGAACACCGAGGGCAACCGGCTGGTCGCGCAGGCGATCGATCGGGCGCTCTTCGGCGCGCCGAAAGCTCACGCCGCGCCCTATCTCGCGGCGCTGCGCCAGGCGGTGGTCGACAAGGAGTTTCACTGGTTCAACCGCTATCGGGTGACAGACGGCTACGCGACGTATGGCGACCGAGCGTTCCTGACCTTCATCCGGGGCAATCCGCGGAACGTGGACCTCGGGAAAATTGGCCCGGTCGCCAAGGAAGACGTCCTGCCGACCAACTACGAGGTGCTGCAGCGCGAGGCGCAGATCCTCGACGTGATGACGGCCAATCGCGATCGCCGCATCTGGGCGCTCGCCGCCGGCGCGAACACCGCCGACCCGAAGGTGGCCGACAGCGATACACCGCCAGCGATCAACGCCCTGACGAACGAGCCGGGGAAAGGGCCGAACGGCGCGCACATCTTTCTGGACGGCGACGAAGCCGTCAAGCAGATGACGATCGGCAAGGGACTGAAGGTCGAACTGTTCGCGTCAGAGAAACAGTTTCCCGAGCTCGTCAAGCCGGTGCAGATGGCCTTCGACACCAAGGGGCGTCTCTGGGTGGCGGCCTGGCAGAGCTATCCGCACTGGAACCCGAAGGCCCCGATGGCCGACAAGCTGCTGATCCTGGAAGACACCAACGGCGATGGCCGCGCCGACAAGAGCACGGTCTTCGCCGGCGACCTGAACAACCCGACCGGCTTCGAGTTCTACAACGGCGGCGTGATCGTGGGGCAGCAGCCGAACGTCCTGTTCCTCAAAGACACCAACGGCGACGACAAGTACGACGTGAAGGAGTACCTGCTCCACGGCTTCGACTCGGCCGACACGCACCACGCCATCAACAGCTTCACCTTCGATCCGGGCGGCGCGCTGTACATGCAGGAGGGGGTGTTCCACCGGACGCAGGTCGAAACGCCCTGGGCGCCGACCATGCGGCAGGCCGACGGCGGCGTGTTCAGGTTCGAGCCGCGCACGTGGAAGGTCGAAACGTACATCCCGATGAACTTCCCGAACCCGCACGGCCATGTGTTCGATGGCTGGGGGCGCGATATCGTCTTCGACGCCACCGGCGGTCAGCCGTACTACGGCCCCTCGTTCTCGACGAAGAAGAACTACCCGGAGATGGAGACGCGCAACGCGCCGAAGCCGGGCCCGGTACGCGTGCGGCCCGTCGGGGGCACGGAGCTCATCTCGAGCCGGCATTTCCCTGACGAGATGCAGGGCAACATGGTCGTGCTGAACACCATCGGGTTCCGCGGGCTGCTCAACTACACCATCGCCGAGGACGGGGCCGGACTGAAGTCCACCGAGGTGGATCCGATTCTCCAGTCCGCCGACGAGAACTTCCGCCCCGTGGACGCCGAGATCGGGCCCGACGGCGCGCTGTATTTCCTCGACTGGCAGAACCCGATCATCGGGCACATGCAGCACAACCTGCGCGACACGTCGCGCGACCACGAGCACGGCCGCGTGTATCGCGTGACGTATCCGTCACGGCCCCTGCTCGAGCCGAAGAAGGTTGCCGGGCAGCCGATCCCCGCGCTGCTCGATCTGCTGAAGGAGCCGGAGACGCGCGTGCGGTACCGCGCGAAGATCGAGTTGAGCGGGCGGGACACGAAGGACGTATTGGCTGCGCTCCAGACCTGGATTGGCCGCCTCGATCCAAAGGAAGCCGGCTACGAGCACCACATGACGGAGGCGCTCTGGGTGCAGCAGTGGCACAACCGCGTGGACGACAAGCTGCTGCGTCGCATGCTCCGCTCGAGCGAGCCCTGGGCGAGGGCCGCGGCGACCCGTGTGCTCTGCTACTGGCGCGACCGCGTGGCCGACGCCCTGCCGCTGCTCAAGGTGCAGGCGACCGACGCGCATCCGGGGGTGCGGCTCGAGGCCGTTCGCGCGGCCAGCTTCTTCACGAGCGCTGAGGCGATCGCGGTCGCCCTGGCGTCGGTCGATCACCCGCAGGATCGCTTCCTGCAATATACGCTCGACCAGACGATGAAGACGTTGAAGCCGTTTGCACGATGATGCCGGGCTTCGCGTCATCTGCCGTGCTGATGGCCGTGATGGCCGTCAGTCCAGGAGCGCCACTCGCGCGAGTGGTTGGTCAGGAGCCCGCCCCGAAGATTCTTCTGGACCAGTCTCCGCGCGCGATTGAGTATCAGCTCAGCCGCCTGACGAACGACGAGCTCACGCGCGTCGAGCGGCAGCCGGCCGATCCGAAGTACCGGCCGATCTACGTCGCGCTCCTCACCCGGAAGGGGCTCGCGAAGCCGCTGCGCGACGAAGCGGTCATCGCTCTCGCGAAGATGGACGGCGCGAGCCAGAGCCAGGTTCTGCTCGATGCGCTCGGGAAGCTGAAGCCGGAGGAGGATCAGCAGACCGCCGATCAACTCGCGGCGATTCTCCTCGCGCAGCCCGCAGAGACTCTTCGGGGGCAGCGCGACCTCTTCGGGAAGGCTGCCGCGGACGCGCAACTCGTCACGCGGTCGGCCGCCTACGGCGCGATGATGTTGGCGGACGACGACTCCGCGCAGGCGTGGGCGGCGGCGGAGAAGGCCGGCCACCTCGCGGATCTCTTGCGGAGCGTGCCAAATCTCGGCAAGGCGGACGAGCTTCGCGGCAAACTCGCTGCGCCCATCGTCGCACGGCTCGCCGCCACGAAGGACGCCGCCACGCGGACGGCGGCGGTCGCGGCCCTCGGCTTCACTCGTCCGGACGCCGCGACCTTCGATCTGCTCGCCCGCGAGCTCGACCCGGCAGGGGCAGCCGACCCCGCAACGCGTGCCGCGGCCATCGCATCCCTGCAGCGCATCCCCGAGGCCGCATGGCCGAAAACCGGCATCGAGCCGCTGGCCCGCGCGGTCGTCGCGATGCTGAAGGAGACGCCGGCCGAACGGCGCACCGACCCGGACGCCATCAGCGCGGCGCAGCTCGGCGAGAAACTGGCGGTGGCCCTCCCGGACGATTCGAAGCGGGCCGTGCGCCGCGATCTCCGCGCGCTCGGCATCCGCATCATCACCATCGACACCTTGCCCGAGCAGCTCCTCTACGACCTCAAGTGGTTCGTTGTCGAAGCCGGTAAACCCGTGCAGATCGTCCTGGTCAACTCCGACACCATGCCGCACAACGTCGTGGTCGGCCAGCCCGGATCCCTGCGGGAGATTGGCATCGCGGGCGCCACGGTCCTGCCGACGTCCGATCCCGCCGCAAAGGCCTACGTGCCGGACAGCCCGCTCGTCCTCGCAGCGACACGGCTGCTGAACGGCGGGGAGACCGATCGCCTCAACTTCACCGCGCCGTCCACGCCCGGGGAGTACGTCTATCTGTGCTCGTTCCCCGGCCACTGGCTGCGCATGTACGGCGTCATGCTGGTGGTGCCCGACCTCGAGGCGTGGGAGGCGAAACCGACCGAGCCGAGCGACCCTATGACGAAGCAGCCGTTCGGCGGGCAGAGGCACCAATAGCTATCAGCTGTCAGCTATCAGCTTCCCGCTTCCAGCTTCCCGCTTCCAGCTTCCAGCAATCTGCTACGAGCTCTCAGTGCAAAGCTGTGCGCTGACAGCTGAGAGCTGACGGCTGAGAGCTGACAGCTGACGGCTACTCACTCGGGGAGCGCCAGCAATTCCTCGCGGGTCCATGGCTTGGTGCGGCCCGCAGTGGCTGTGCGGACGGTGGCGACGGTCGCGGGCTCCACCGCCGAAGCCGTGCCGCCCCATTCGCGGCGGATGTAGGTGAGCACGGCCGCAATCTGCTCGTCGCTGAGCGATCCGCCCACCGGCGGCATCAGGCCGACCTCTCCCTCCTTGCCGTGCAGAAGGATTCGGATGGGCAGCTCGGCGCGGGCAGGCACCAGGGTTGATCCGACGAGAGGCGCGCCGATCGCGCCGACACCCTGGCCGTCAGGCCCGTGGCAGGCCACGCAGATGTTGGTGTAGATCTCGCGCCCTGCTTCGAACCGCTGCTGCTGTTCCGGGGTCAGTGGGGCCACGGTGGCCTGACTGATCGCGCTCGCCTTGCCAGGCCAGGTGAGACGCGTCAACAGCTTCGCGGCGCGCGTCCCGATTTCATCCTGCTGCGCGGCCAGCGTCGAGAGCGGCACCGGTTCCCGGCCAAGCGCGACGGCCGCGGCAACCGCCCGCGCTCCGGGCGCACGCCCCGCTGCCGCCGCCGCTGCCTGAGCCGCCGGGAATGCGTAGCCGCCGCCCGGACCGCCCCTGCCGCCAGG
>JANPJN010000336.1:0-10664 GCA_031425515.1 Acidobacteriota bacterium
GAACTGGTTCACGGCTTTTTCGCCGGTGTGGCTCCTGCGGCGGCCATCTTGACCGCGGCGCCGTCCGCGAGCTCACGTACCGACGAGAAGGGGCCCGTGATGACCTGATCGGCCTCCTTGACGCCCGAGAGCACCTCGAAGAACTTCTCCCCCGCGATCCCGGTCTTGATCGGCACGAACAGCGCCTTGCCGTTCTGCACGGTGAAGACCCCCTCGAGCTCCTTCTTCGTCTGGCCGGGCTTGAGCTCCGCGGTGGTCGCGGCCGCGCCTGTGGCCGGGCGCTTGCGGCCCTTTTCGGAATCCGGAGGACGGACGACGTTGCCCTTCTCGTCGAGCACCACTTCCCGCACGGTGGTCGCCTGAATGGGCACGGAGATCACGTTCTCGCGCACCGCGGTGGAAATCTCCGCCGTGCAGGTGAATCCCGGCCGGACCTCCGCGATGTCCTTGTCGAGCGTGACGACGACCTTGAAGTTCGTTGCCTGCGTGGCCCCTCCTGGCATCGCCTGGATCGGGCTGTTCCCGATTTCCGTCACCTTGCCCGTGAAGGTCTGTCCAGGCATGGCGTCGATCGTGACCTTCGCCGGTTGTCCGAGCTTGAGTGTGGGGATGTCGGTCTCGTCCACCTCGACCTCGGCCTGGATGATTGACATGTCGGCAATCGTGAGCAGCACCGTGCCGGCGTTGTTCATCGTGCCGATCACGACCGTCTCCCCCTCTTCGATGTTGCGCCGCGTGACGATGCCGTCAATCGGGGATTCGATGCGGACCTTGCTCAGATCGAAGCGCGCGCTGGCGGCCGTGGCGCTCTCCGACTGCATCCGCAGATCCATCGTCCTGACGTTCTGCTCCTGCGAGGCGAGATCAGCCTGGCGCCCCTTCAGCTCGTTCTCGGAGCGTTCGAGCGTCTCCCGCGTGGTGAGCCCGCCTTTCCAGAGATCCTGCTGGCGCTTGAAGTTGTCCTGCGCCTGCTTCAGCGCGACCCTGGCGCTCTCGAGCGCGAGTCGTACCTGGTCGGTGTTCGAGCGGGCGGCCGCGAGGGAGGCCTCCGTGCGCTGCACGGCGGTCCGCAGGTTGCGCGGATCGATCTGCAGGAGGAACTGCCCCTTCTTCACGCGGATACCTTCGTCCACGGCAAGGTCCGTCACGCGGCCCATCGTGTCGGCGCTGATGTTCACGTCGCGCTTCGGCTGAATCTTGCCGGAGGCAGAGACGATCGCTTCGAGGTGCCGCTTCTGCACCGCCTCCGTCGTGACCTCGATGCCGTCCGTGCGCTTGAATCTGACGTTCGCATACGCCACCGCACCCAGCGTCAGCGCGAGGCCGACGCCGATGAGAATCTTCCGCTTTCCGCTCATGCTCCCGCTCCCCGTCGAACGACTGCCACGATGACCGCGATGGTGAAGTAGAGCACCAGCAGCGTGACGGCCACGGGCTGCGTGCGGCGGCGGTAGAGGACCGCCAGCCCCATCGAAAGAACGACAAGCTGCCAGATGACGAAGATGTCGATCATGCCCAGCAGGCGCGCCGCGAACGACCCCTCCGTGAGCATGGTCCGGGTGAACACGCCGAGGTTGGTCGAGCCCGCCATGGTGCCCTGGGCGTAGTTCAGCGGAATGGTGAAGAGCTGGGCCAGCAGGCCGATGGGCCCGGCATGGACGACGACCGCGAGGATCTGACGGTAGGTGGCCTCGCCCCCGAGGGCGGCGTTGAAGATGGCGAAGAGGATGCCGGAGAAGACAGCCGAGAACACCGGCACCATCAGGAGCATGGAGACGGCGGTGATGTAACCGACGTACCCCGACATCTTCCGCATGCCCTCGTACTGCTCGTCGCTGACCGGCCCCGAGAATGGGCCGGTCGTGGCGGCTTCGAGCCAGGCCTCCTGTCCGACCTGCGTGAAGAGGAACCCGCCGACCAGCAGCGCCATCGCCACGGTGGTGAGGGCCAGCATCCCGAACCAGGTCGGGTGCGCCACGACGGATTCGTAGGTCGCCCGCGGCGCCGTGATCATGCCGAAGAACCGCGAGGCAAGGCTCAACGGGGGGCGGGCCACCCCGGGCTGCGCGGAGGTCTGGGTCATATTCTGGAATGTCAGGAGTGCATCCACCGGAAAGGCCCGGCTGGCCGGATGATTCTAGCAGAATGGAATACGTCGGATGAGCCCCGGAAGTTTCGTGAAAGCGGCCGTCCCGACAGGCGCTAAGTCCTTGTCCGCACGGGGGCCGGCAGCCCGTACGTTAAGCTTTCCCTGATGAGGACCTGTGCGCGTGCGCTGGCGGCAGCCGCTCTGTTCGGAAGTGTTGCGGCGCCCGCCGCGGCTCAGACCTTCGAAACCGTCGGCACCCGGGCCGCGGGGATGGGAGGCGCGTTCGTGGCCGTGGCCGACGATGCCTCGGCGGCGTACTGGAATCCTGCTGGTTTTGCGTCCGGATCGATCTTCAGCCTGGTGCTCGACCGGACGTCGGGTGAACGAGTGGGCGCCGGCGCGGATGCCGGGGGCAGCCGGTCCGGATGGCTCATCGCGATCGGCGCGCCGGCCGTGGCGCTGTCCTACTACCGCCTGCGGTCCACCGAGCTGAGCTCGGCCCCCGGGATACCGGAAGGAGGCCCCTTCTTACAGGCCGACACGCTCGTCACTCATCACACGGGCGCAACGGTCGTCCAGTCGCTCATGCGGGGGGTGGCGGTGGGCGCGACGCTCAAACTCGTGCGGGGCGTCGTCTCGTCGGCCACCGGTCCTGTGTCGGTGCGCGACGAGCTGCTCGGTGACGGTAGTGGCGGCGCGGCGGCGCGCAGCAGCCGGGTGGACGCCGACCTCGGAGTGATGGCGGCGTTCGGCCCGGTGAAGGCGGGTCTGACGGTCCGCAACGTCGCCGAGCCGTCGTTCAAGGGGCCGGCCGGGCATGGCGCGGTCACGCTCGAGCGCCAGGCGCGGGCGGGGGTGTCGATGGCGCCTCTGGCGGGGTGGGTCGTTGCGGCCGATATGGACGTCATCGGATCAGGGCGGATGTCCGGCCCGCCACGGCGGTTCGCCGTGGGGGCGGAGGGGCGCGTGCATCGGCGTGCGTACCTCCGGGGGGGCGTCAATGCGGGGGTGTCCGGGGAGCGTGCGGCGGCCGCCAGCGTGGGGGCCAGCGTCGCCGCGACCAGCTCCCTGCTCCTCGACCTCAGTATCACGCGCGGGTCCGATCGCGCCATCCGGGGATGGGGCATGTCGGCGAGGGTCGGTTATTGAACGGCGCGACAGGATTCGTACTTGACAAAAAGTGTCAAGCCGTGATGGAATACTGTTCCCCCAGCCCGACCCCAGCGTTGCCGCGTTCCCGGCGGCCCTCAGGATCCGAGTCTGCACAATGGCTGTCCGCATTGGCGAGCTGCTGCTCAAAGAGAAGCGTCTTACGCCTGCCCAGTTGCAGGAGGCGCTGAGCTATCAGAAGACCCACGGGGGCAAGCTCGGCTTCAATCTGGTCAAGCTCGGGTTCGTCAAAGACGAGGAGATCACGGCGCTCCTCAGCAAGCAATACGGCGTCCCCTCAATCAACCTTGCCCAGTTCGAGATTGACGCCCCCATCATCAAGCTGATTCCGTCCGAGACCGCGCACAAGTACCAGATTGTTCCGCTCAGTCGCGCCGGCGCCACGCTGACGATCGCGATGACGGATCCGACGAACGTCTTCGCCATGGACGACATCAAGTTCATGACCGGGTACAACGTCGAGCCGGTGGTGGCGTCGGAAACGGCCGTCCTGGCCGCGATCCAGAGATACTACAGCGCCCCGGTCGCGCGCGGCCCTCGCGAGAAGGAGGCCCCGACGAACCTGTCCGACTCGCTGTCGAGTGCCGCCTCGCTCGACATGGTCACGAAGGCGCTGGAGGAATCCGCGGCCATCGTGGACGAAGACGTCGAGGTGCTCCAGGAGCTCGAGCAGATCGACGTCGCGTCGCTGGAACGCCAGGGCGGCGAGGCGCCGGTCATCCGGCTCGTCAACCTGATGCTGATGTCGGCGATCCAGAAGGGGGCGAGCGACATCCACGTGGAGCCGTACGAGAAGGAGTTCCGCGTCCGCTTCCGGATCGACGGCATTCTCTACAACGTCATGGCGCCGCCCATGAAGTTCCGCGATGCGATCACGTCGCGCGTGAAGATCATGGCGAAGCTCGACATCGCCGAGAAGCGCCTGCCGCAGGACGGCCGCATCAAGATCCGCTTCGCCGACAACGGGCAGACCAAGGAGATCGACTTCCGCGTGTCGTGCCTGCCGACGCTCTTTGGCGAGAAGATCGTCATGCGTCTGCTCGACAAGGACAAGCTGATGCTCGACATGACGAAGCTCGGCTTCGAGCCGACTTCGCTCAAGAAGCTCGAGGCGGCCATCGCGAAGCCCTGGGGGCTCGTCCTCGTCACGGGGCCTACCGGCAGCGGCAAGACCAACACGCTCTATTCCTCGATCGCGAAGATCAACACGACCGAGACCAACATCATGACGGCCGAGGACCCGGTTGAGTTCAACCTGGTCGGCGTCAACCAGGTTCAGGTCCGCGAGAACATCGGCCTCAATTTCGCCGCGGCGCTGCGCTCGTTCCTGCGGCAGGACCCCAACATCATCCTCGTCGGCGAGATCCGCGACTTCGAGACGGCGGAGATTGCCGTCAAGGCCGCGCTCACGGGGCATCTCGTGCTCTCGACGCTGCACACCAACGACGCGCCGAGCACGATCAACCGGCTGATGAACATGGGCATCGAGCCCTTCCTGGTCGCCAGCTCCGTGAACCTGATCTGCGCCCAGCGCCTCGTGCGCCGCATCTGCGCGCACTGCAAGATTGAGGAACGACACACCCCCCCCGCGCTCGTCGAGGCCGGCTTCACGCAGGAAGAAGCGCAGACGGTCGTGCCGAAGAAGGGCAGCGGCTGCGAGAAGTGCAACAACACCGGCTACAAGGGGCGCGTCGGGCTCTACGAGGTCATGGAGATCGGCGAGCAGCTCCGCGAGTTGATTCTGGTCGGCGCGTCGGGCCTCGAGCTGCGCCGCAAAGCCGTCGAGGAAGGGATGATCACGCTGCGCCGCAGCGGGCTCCACAAAGTCATGGAAGGCGTCACGACGATCGAGGAAGTGGCGCGCGAAACGGTGAAGTAGCGATCAGCTATCAGCGATCAGCTTTCAGCTGTCGGCTATCAGCGACGACACGCTGTCGAGCCGATGCGCCTGCAGCCCGGAAGTCGAGATCTGATAGCCAGGAACTGATAGCTGAGAGCTGACAACTGAGAGCTAAGAAAAATGGCCACACTACCAGAGCTTCTCCAGACCCTCGTCGAGCAGAACGGGTCCGACCTCCATCTCACGACGAGCACGCCGCCGCAGATTCGCGTGCACGGCAAGCTGCAGACGCTCGACCTCCCGGTCCTCGGGCCGGCCGAAACCAAGGGGCTCGCGTACAGCGTCCTGACCGACACGCAGAAGAAGCGCTTCGAAGAGTCGCTGGAGCTCGATTTCTCGTTCGGCATCCGAGGCCTCGCGCGCTTCCGCTGCAACGTCTTCAATCAGCGCGGCGCGGTCGCGGCGGTCTACCGCGTTATCCCGGAGACGATCAAGGGCTTCGCGGAGCTCGGACTCCCCCCCGTGCTCGCCACGCTCGCGGACCGGCCGCGCGGTCTCGTCCTCGTCACGGGACCGACCGGCAGCGGCAAGTCCACGACACTGGCCGCCATGATCGACAAGATCAACACCGAGCGCCGGGAGCACATCCTGACGATCGAGGATCCGATCGAGTACATCCACCAGCACAAGGGCTGCCTGGTCAACCAGCGCGAAGTCCACAGCGATACCCACGGCTTCGCGGCCGCGCTGCGCGCCGCCCTCCGTGAAGACCCCGACATCGTCCTCATCGGCGAGCTGCGCGACCTCGAGACGATCGAATCGGCGCTGCGCATCGCCGAAACGGGCCACCTCACGTTCGCGACGCTGCACACGAACTCCGCGGCCCAGACGATCAACCGCATCATCGACGTCTTCCCCGCGCATCAGCAGGGACAGATCCGGACGCAGTTGTCGCTCGTGCTCGAAGGCGTCGTCTGCCAGGCGCTGATGCCGCGGGCCGACGGCAAGGGGCGCGTCATCTCGCTCGAGGTGCTCGTGCCGACGCCGGCCATCCGCAACCTGATTCGCGACGACAAGGTGCACCAGATCTATTCGACGATGCAGACCGGGCAGGAGAAGCTGGGGATGCAGACGATGAACCAGTCACTGGCGACGCTGTATCAGAAGCGGCTCATCACGCTCGACACCGCGATGAGCGCCTCGTCGCTGCGCGACGAGCTCGAGCAGATGATCAGCCGCGGGGCGGGGGTCGTCGCGGGCGCGGGGATGGGCCGCCCCGGAAGCAGCCTGCCGCCGCGCGTGCCGGTGCGGTAGCGCGCCAGGCTGGGAACTGGGAGCTGGAAGCTGGAAGCGGGTAACTGACATATGCCTACATTTGCCTACTCTGGGAAGACGCGCGCCGGGCAGATCGTCGCCGGGGAGCACACCGCCGATTCCATGGATGCGGCGAAGGCGGCCCTGCGGCGCGATCAGATCATGGTGACGCGCATCGATGCCGCCAAGGCGCCGACGGTGGCCGCGGCCGCGAAGCCGACGGGTCCCAAGGCGGGCAAGGGCGTCCCGTCGAAGAACCTGGCCATCTTCGTCCGGCAGTTCTCCGTCATGATCGACGCCGGTCTGCCGCTCGTGCAGTGCCTCGAGATTCTGGGCAAGCAGGAGCCGCACAAGAACTTCGCGGCCGTCATCCTCAAGACGCGGGAGGACGTCGAATCGGGCGCGTCGCTCGCGGATGCCATGAAGAAGCATCCGAAGACGTTCGATCCGCTCTTCACCAACATGATTGCCGCAGGCGAGGCGGGCGGTATCCTCGACACCATTCTGAAGCGGCTCGCCGAATACATCGAGAAGAGCGTCAAGCTCCAAGGCGACGTCAAGTCCGCCATGATCTACCCGGTGGCGGTCATCATCATCGCCGGCATCGTCGTGACCGCGATCCTGTGGAAAGTCATCCCGACCTTCGCGTCCCTCTTTGCGGGGCTGGGCGCGCAGTTGCCGATGCCCACGCGGATCGTCATCGCCCTCAGCGACTTCATCGTGGCGTGGGGGTGGCTCGTCGCCATTGCGATGGGGGCGGCCGGCTACGGCCTGAAGACCTACTACGGGACCGAGGGCGGGCGCTTCATGATCGACCGGATCTCGCTCAAGCTGCCGATTCTCGGCAACATCCTGCGGAAGGTCGCGGTCGCGCGCTTCTGCCGGACGCTCTCGACGCTGCTCGCCTCCGGCGTGCCGATCCTGGACGGCCTCGACATCACGGCGAAGACCGCCGGCAACGCCATCATCGAAGCGGCGGTCCAGACCACGCGCACGAGCATCGAGCGCGGGGAAACGATCTCGGCCCCGCTGCGGGAGACGAACGTGTTCCCGTCGATGGTCGTGCAGATGATCAACGTCGGCGAAACGACCGGTGCGCTGGATGCGATGCTCGGCAAGATCGCCGACTTCTACGAGGAAGAAGTGGACACGGCGGTCGCCGGCCTGCTCACGCTGATGGAGCCGGTCATGATTGCCGTGCTCGGCGTGATCGTCGGCGGCATCGTCATCGCCATGTATCTGCCGATCTTCGACCTGATCAGCAAGCTGACGTGATCTCGCCCCTTCGCCGCAAGCTGTCGTGGCTGATTGCCGGCCGTGCCGTCGCGATCACGCTGCTGCTCGGCTCGGCGATCCTGATCGAGCTGACCTCGCCGGGGGTGCTGCCGACCGAGCCGTTCTTCCTCATCATCGCCGTCACCTACGGGCTGACGGCGGTGTACAGCCTCGCGCTCGGGTACTCGGAACGCCGTCGGTGGATGATCGACCTGCAACTGGCGTCAGACGCGGCGATCGTCTCGGCGATCGTGTATCTGAGCGGCGGCGTCGGCAGCTTCTTCACCCCGCTCTACGCCCTGCCGATCATTGCCGCGAGCACCATCCAGTCGCGCCGGGGCGGCGTCATGGCCGCCGTCCTCAGCGCCATCCTGTATTCCGGCCTGGTGCTGGCGCAGTACTACGCGCCCGGGATGCTGCCGGGCCCTGCGCCCGTCCTGCTGCCGCCGCTGCGGCTGGCGTGGTTCGCGGTCGGCCTGAACGTGTTCGGCTTCGTGGCGGTCGCCGCGCTCAGCGGTTACCTCGCCGAGAGCCTGCGGCGGGCGGACGAGCGCCTGGCGGATGCCTCGAACCAGATTGCCGATCTCCAGGCTTTCAGCCAGCACGTCATCGACAGCCTGACGAGCGGGCTGGCCACGAGCGATATCGACGGCCGCCTGATCACATTCAATCGCGCCGCCGAAGCGATCACGGGCGTCCGCGCCGCCGCCGCCGTCAGCCAGCCCGCCGCCGAGGTGCTGCAGTTGCCCGACGACTTCAGCGATCTGTTCGGCGCGCGTCAGGACCGGCCGCCGCTGCCCCGTGTGGACTTCAGCTTCCAGCGCATTGACGGCCGTCGTCTCGAGCTCGGGCTGAGCACCGCGCCGCTCATCACGCCGCGCGGCGAGACCGGCTTCCTCTTCACGTTTCAGGACGTGACGGACGCCCGCAAGCACGACCGCGCCGCGCGGGTGCAGCAGCGGCTCGCGGCGGTAGGGGAGATGGCGGCCGGCATCGCCCACGAGATTCGCAACCCCCTCGCGTCGATGTCGGGCTCGATCCAGATCCTGCGCCAGGAACTGCCGCTGACCGACGATCAGTCCCAGCTCATGGACATCGTCCTTCGAGAGTCGGATCGGCTGAACGACACGATCCGGAGCTTCCTGGCGTATGCGCGGCCGCAACGGCTCGCGACCACCCGGATCGACATCCGCCAGGCCATCACGGAGACGGCGCGGCTTCTCCAGCACAACACCGAGCTGAGCGACGCGCACACCATCTCCGTGGACGTGCCGGCCGAGGAAACCTGGTACGAGGCCGACGAGAGCCAGATCCGGCAGATTGTCTGGAACCTCGCCACCAACGCGGTCCGCGCCATGCCCGACGGCGGGGAGCTCCGGCTGTCGCTCCGGCAGCGTCCGGATGCCGAGGGGCGTCCCGGCGCGGTCGTGATCCGCGTGGAGGATCAGGGCGTCGGCATCCCGCAGGAGGAGATCGACGGCATCTTCCAGCCGTTCCGCGGCGGCTTCGCCGGGGGCACCGGCCTCGGCCTCTCCATCGTCCATCGCATCGTGAGCGATTACGGCGGCGCCGTGCAGGTCTCGTCGCAGCGCGGGGTCGGCACCCAGATGGAGGTCACGCTGCCGGCGACGGCCAGCGTCCGGCCGGTCCTGAGTTGAAGACCTGAGTTGAAGCCATGACAATCGAGCTGCAGAAGGACGAAAGCGTGGCGGCCACCCCCGCCCGCGTGCTGGTGGTGGACGACGAGCGCTCGATGCGGGAGCTGCTGTCGATCGTGCTCAGGCGCGACGGCTACGAGGTGCTCGTGGCGGAGGACGGCGCCGACGCGCTCGAGCTGCTCTCGCGGGAGCGCATCGACATCCTGATTACCGACCTGCGGATGCCGAACATGAACGGCGTGGACCTGCTGCGCGAGGCCAAGCGGATCTCGCCCGACATCATCGCCATCGTGATGACGGCGTTCGCCTCGACCGACACCGCGGTCGAAGCGCTGCGGCTCGGCGCCGCGGATTACGTGAACAAGTCCCCCAGCGCCGCGAGCGAAGTGCGGCTGCGCGTCGGACGCGAGCTCGAACGGAAGCGCCTCCAGCAGGAAAACCTGATGCTGAAGAAGGCGCTGAAAACGACCCACCAGTACGCCAGCATCGTCGGAAGCAGCAGCTCCATGCTGGCCGTGTTCCAGCTCGTGGATACGATCGCCCCGACCAGCAGCACCGTGCTGATTACCGGGGAGTCCGGCACCGGCAAGGAGCTCGTCGCGCGGGCGATTCATTTCAATTCGCCGAGGAAGGACCGTCCGTTCGTGGCCGTCAACTGCGGCGCGCTGTCGGAAACGCTGCTCGACTCGGAGCTCTTCGGGCACATGCGCGGCGCGTTCACGAGCGCCGACAGCAACAAGAAGGGGCTCATCGAGGTCGCGGAAAAGGGCACGATTTTTCTGGACGAGATCGGGGAGATGAGCCCGCTCGTGCAGGTGAAGCTGCTGCGCGTGCTGCAGGAGCGCAAGTTCCGGCGGCTCGGGGGCACCGAGGAGATTCCGGCCGACATCCGGGTGCTGGCGGCGACCAACCGCGACCTGGTGAAGCTCGTGGCCGACGGGACGTTCCGGGAGGACCTCTTCTACCGCATCAACGTGATTCCGCTACGGCTGCCGCCGCTGCGCGAACGCCTGGACGACATCCCGCTGCTCGCCGAGCACTTCGTCGCGAAATTCGCCGAACAGATGGGGAAGCCGATTACGGGGATCTCGGGCGGCGCGCTGGCGCGGCTGCGCGAGCACCACTGGCCCGGCAATATCCGCGAGCTCGAGAATGCGATGGAGCGGGCGGTGGCGCTCGAGCAGACACCGACCATCCTGGCCGACAGCCTGCCCGAGCAGTTGAACCTGCCGGTCGGTGCGGCAACCGGGGGGGCCGGCCTTGCCGCGTCCGAAGGGATCCCCGACGGAGGGTTCGACCTCGAGCGCCATGTGCAGCT
>JANPJN010000337.1:0-3096 GCA_031425515.1 Acidobacteriota bacterium
ACTTCGACTACACGGCCTTCCCGAAGCCCTTCAAGAAGAGCCGCATCGAGCTCGACGACCGCTTCCTCAACCGCGTCGTGCCCGCCATCCTCGCCGGGACGACCGACATCAAGCCCGAGGGTGACCTCATCTCCCAGTTCCTGGCCATCAACGGCGACCTGCGCCGCAGGAACGCGGAGAAGATCGCCTCGTTCGCGAAAACGAGCGCCGCCGAGATCTATTGGCGCGGCGTGGTCTTCCACCCCTTCACCAACAACGCCGTCGAGTCCGCCTTCGCGGACCGACGCACCTACATCTACAACGGCAAGGACGTCGATCAACAGACGCATCTGGGCTTCGACCTGGCCTCCTTCACGGGCGTGCCGATCGTCGCGGCCAACCGCGGCAAGGTCGTGCTCGCCGAGGAGCTCGGCATCTACGGCAACTGCGTCATCCTCGATCACGGCATGGGGGTGCAGTCGCTCTACGCGCACCTCTCCTCGATTGCCGTCAAGGCAGGCGACATGGTCACCAAGGAGCAGGAGCTCGGCAAGAGCGGCATGACGGGGCTCGCCGGCGGCGACCACCTGCACTTCACGATGCTCGTCAACGGCCAGATGGTGAACCCCGTGGAATGGTGGGACGCGCACTGGATCCAGGACCGGATCCTGCGCAAGCTCCAGATGGGTGGCTGACCGCCGAGAGGCTCCGTGAATTGCCCCATCCAGCCCGTGTGATATTCAAGTAAGGTTATGCAGATGAGACACTTGCAGTCGATTTACGCAGCCGGACTCCTCGTCCTCTGCACCGCCTGCGGAGGGCAGAAAGACGCGGCGCCCGCAGGCCCCCCGGCCGGCGCTCTGCGCGTGGACGAGTCCAAAGCCGGCAGCCTCGCAGGGCGCGTGGTGCTCGACGGCACCGCGCCCGTCAACCCCGCCGTCAAGCTGGCCGGCGACCCCTACTGCGCGGGACAGCACCCGAACGGCGCCACGCTCGAAAGCTTCGTCGTCTCGAACGGCGGCCTGGAGAACGTTTTCGTCTACGTGAAGGACGGGCTCGGCAACTACTACTTCGAGCCCCCTACCGCACCGGCGAAGCTGGATCAGCAGGGCTGCCGCTACGTGCCCCACGTGCTGGGCGTCCGAACGGGGCAGCCGCTCGAGATCGTCAACAGCGACGAGACCATGCACAACGTGCATGCGATGCCGAAGTCGAATCGGGAGTTCAACCTCGGGCAGGCGATCAAGAATCAGGCCGACAAGCGCACGTTCGCGGCGCGCGAGGTGATGGTGCCCTTCAAGTGCGACGTGCACGGCTGGATGCAGGCCTGGGTGGGCGTGATGGACCATCCGTACTTCGCGGTCACGCACGAAGGCGGCGCCTTCGAGCTGAAGAACCTTCCGGCCGGCACGTACACAGTCGAGGCGTGGCACGAGAAGCTGGGCACGCAGACGCAGAGCGTCACGCTCGCCGAGAAGCAGTCCGCGAACATCTCCTTCACCTTCAAGGCCCCGGCCTCCGGCAACTGACGCGCCCACGCGAAGACGTATGACCTGGCTCCATCGCTACACCAAGCTCGTCGCCGCCTGCACGCTCCTGCTGATTGCCGCGGGGGGAATGGTCACGAGCACGGGCTCCGGGCTGTCGGTGCCGGACTGGCCGACCAGCTACGGGTGGTCGATGTTCTCCTTCCCCGCCAGCAAGTGGGTCGGCGGGATTCTCTACGAGCACGGGCATCGGCTGATCGCAAGCACGGTCGGGTTTCTCACGATCATCCTCGCCGTCTGGACCTGGCGGGTCGATCCCAGGCGCTGGATGCGCCGCCTCGGCTTCGCGGCCCTCGGTATCGTCATTCTCCAGGGGTTGCTCGGCGGCATCACGGTGCTGCTCTTCCTGCCGGCCCCGGTGTCGATCGGCCACGCCGGCCTCGCGCAGATCTTCTTCTGCCTCACACTGAGCCTGGCTCTCTTCACGTCGCGCGGCTGGCGGGACGGTACATCCGCACCGGATGACGCGGTCCTCCGCCGTGTGGCGCTCGCCACCACAGCGGTCATCTACGCGCAGATTCTGCTGGGCGCGACGATGAGGCATACGGGGGCGGGGATGGCGATTCCGACCTTCCCGCTGGTGTTCGGACATCTGCTGCCGCCGTTCTGGTCCGCCGCGATCGCCATCCACTTCGCGCACCGCATCGGCGCGATCGTAGTCGTGGCCGCGATTCTCGCGACCGCCCTGCACGTGCGGCATCATCATCGAGGCCGCCGCGAGCTCACGCGCCCCGCGGCACTGCTCGTCCTGCTGGTCGCCACGCAGGCCACACTCGGCGCCTTTGTCGTCATCACCGGGCTCCAGCCCGTCATCAACACGCTGCATGTCGTCAACGGCGCGCTGGTGCTCGGCACCTCGGTGATTCTGACGCTGAGAACGCGGCGCGGACTGATCGAGACAGTTCCGGCTCGCGACAGAGTTCCGGGTCCTGCGTTCCTCGTTCCGGGCTTCACGGATGGCCGCGGGTCGGAGTTCCGCCATACGGCGGAGAGGCCGTTGTGAAAAGCGGAGCCGGAGCCGTGGCCCTGCCGGTGTCGCGAGGACGCGCGCACGATTTCGTCACGCTCGCGAAGCCGCGGCTCAACCTCCTTGTCGTCGCCTCGTCGCTCGTCGGCTACGTGATGGGCGGCGGGTCGATGGCAAACGCCGTACAGGTCATCCTCACGGTGGCTGGCACGGCACTCGTCGCCGGCGGGGCGTCGGCTTTCAATCAGGTCATCGAGCGAAAGCCCGACGCAATGATGCGCCGCACGCGCCTCCGACCGGTGCCGGACGGCCGGCTGCAGGTCTCCGAGTCGCTCCTCTTCGCGGCCGCGATGTCGGCGGCGGGTCTTGCGATTCTGTGGGCCGGCGTCAACGCGCTCAGTGCCGGAGTCGCGCTCGCCACGCTCCTCAGCTACGTCGTCGTCTATACGCCGCTCAAGCGGCAGTCGTCGTTTGCCACCGTCGTCGGCGCCATTCCCGGAGCGCTCCCGCCCGTGATCGGCTGGGCCGCGGCCACCGGGAATCTGGCGACGGGGGCGTGGGTGCTCTTCGGGATCGTGTTCCTGTGGCAGCTCCCGCACTTCC
>JANPJN010000338.1:0-2467 GCA_031425515.1 Acidobacteriota bacterium
CAGGCGGAGCAGGGCCTCCAGCACGTGCATCTTCGACTTGGCCATGCCGTCGCGGTCCACGCGGGTCAGGATCGCGTCGCGGTAGTGCGCCCGCAGCTCGTCGTAGTGCCGGCGCTGCGCCCCCTCGAGCTCGCACTGCAGGGTCTGCTCCGTCCTTCGCGGCAGCTCGGGCGCCACCTGCTCCTTCGTCCGCCGCAGCAGGAACGGCCTTAGCGCCCGCGACAGCCACTCGAGCTCCTCGTCGCTGTGGCCACGCGCGCCGCTCGCCCGCTGGAACGCCCGCGCGGTCCCCAGCAGCCCCGGATTCAGGAACTCGAACAGGCTCCACAACTCGCCCAGGTGGTTTTCAATCGGCGTCCCGCTGAGCGCCAGCCGATGGCGGGCGCGGAGCAGCCGCGCCGCTTTCGCCGACGCGGTCGCCGCGTTCTTGATGGCCTGCGCCTCGTCCAGAATCGCGTAGTCGAACTCGATCTCCGAAAGCGCCACCGCATCCCGCCTCAGCGTCCCATACGTCGTCAACACGAGATCCGCGTCGCGGATCGCCGCCGCGTCGCGCAGAGGCCCGGTGTAGTCCAGCACCTTCAGACCTGGGGCAAATCTCGAGGCCTCTTCCATCCAGTTGAAGACCAGCGACTTCGGTACAACGACAACCGAGGGCACGCGGATGCCGGCGGGCCGGCTCTGACGGCATCCGTCGAGCAGCGCCAGCACCATGACGGTCTTGCCGAGCCCCATGTCGTCGGCCAGGCAGCCGCCGAAGTTGAACCGGCGGAGAAACTCGAACCAGCCGAGCGCTTCGCGCTGATATTCCCGCAGCGTGCCTCGAAAAGACGCCGGCGCATCGGCCGCCGTCAGCCCTCCGAACGTCCGCAGCTCCGACCGCACGCGCGCGAACACCTCGTCGTACGCAATCGCCGGCTGCGCCGCAAGGAGCGCGTCGAGCAGCGCCGCCTGCGATCGTCCAAACCGTATGGCGTTGCCTTCGCTGCTGCCGAGCCCCGAAATCGCCGCATAGCGCCGCAGCCACTCCTCCGGCAGCAGCCCCACGCTCCCATCGTCGAGCACCACCACATCCTCGCCGCGGGCGATCGCCGCGAGGAGCTGGGGAAACGGAGCGGATCGGCCGTCGCCGAAATCGATCTCTCCGTGGAGATCGAACCAGTCGATCCCTGACGTGACCTCGAGCTGCATGCCGACCGCGGACCGGAACGCCCGCCCCTCCGCCTCGACCCGCCATCCTTCCGTAACGAGCGTGTGCACGACTTTCGGAAACTGATCGGGAGAGATGCCCAGAATCTGACGCGACTCGAAGTGGCTCCAGGTGTACCTGAACCCGAGCTGGTGGAGCCGGTCGATGGCGGCCTGTTCCGCGGGGCGGTCCCGACGGACCAGCCGCCGGTGCTCGCCGTCGTACGCCGTCGCGCCGGGAGGGCCGTCCACGACGATGCCGTCGTAGTCGAACTGGACCGAGGCACGGAGATCCTGGCGGAGCGCGTAGGGGTTCTGTCGATCCGGGCGTCCGACGCGAATGCGCGGGCGTGGCGTACCGTCCACGACGTCGTAGCGGAGATCGGGCGGGAGGGACGCGGGCGCCACGCCGGAGCGCGCGAGCGTCTCAAGAAGCGCGCCGGCTTCCGCGCGCGGGATGGCGATCGGGCCGAAGCTGCGCAGCCGCGCCACCCAGGCGAAGCCGGCGGCGAGATCGAGCCGCGCCATGGCGGAGCGCGTAAAGAGGAAGCCGCGGCTCAGGAGCAGCACCGGTTCGCGGAGTGTCATCCGCTCGCTGCCGCGAACGAACGCCCCGTCGAGCCGCAGCGTGTCGTCTTTCTCGTCGCTCGTGATGTCCAGCGCGAAGGTCCAGGCGCCGGCAGCGTCCCAGGCGATCGGGAGCAGGCCGGGTGCATCGGCGATGCCGTCCAGGTGGGCGCGGCCGGTTCGCGCGATGATCGGGAGCAGCCGCTCCTCGAGCGGCCCGTTCAGCACGTAGCGTGAGAGCCGGAGATAGCCCGAGTCGTAGACCGCGCCCGTCGCCTGGCCGCTCGACGCGCCGAGCAGGAGCGACAGGATTTCGCGGTCGTCCTGGTTGACCAGGTGCTCCGCTTCCGCCTGCGTGACGGCAATCGCCCGGGGTTTGGTCCAGGCGCCATTCTTCCGGCGCTGGCGGAAGAAGACGGCCAGCACCGTGCCTCGTCCGGTCAGGGTCTCGCGGACGTCCACCGCGTAGACGATCTCGCCGTTCGAGAAGCGCGGCAGGGGAATCGCCCCTTCGGCCGCCACGACGTCCTGCTTGAGCTCGTGCAGGAACCGCTGCCACGCCGGAGGCTTCACCGCCGGGGCGCGCACGCCGCGGGGGTTGTAGACGGCGGGTGACTCGAGCAGAAGGTCCGCGGGACCGGGCCGGTACTCGGGGTCGAGTACGGCGTCAGATTCGACGGGGCCGTCGCCGGCGAGGAGTCCGCGCTCCTCC
>JANPJN010000339.1:0-2880 GCA_031425515.1 Acidobacteriota bacterium
TCTCCGGCCGTCACCAGATCGAAGACCGGCACGGCGTCGAGGGTATCACACGGGTTCGCGCGTCTGGCCGGCGCCGCTTGACACTCCGCGAGGCTTCCCGACAGAATCCGCGAAGGCATCCGCGCGCCGCGGAAACGATCCTCTCTCCCGTCGGACACATCCCCATGCAGACCACACGCCGACTCGTGACGACAACGATCCTGCTCGCGGCGGCGGTCCTCGCCGCGGGGCCGAGCGTGCACTCGCAGATGCCGGCGCAGGACCAGGGGGCCGCAGGCGTCTGGCAGAAGCTCAGGAAGCTGCAGACCACGGCGAGCGCGCTGCACACCACCGCGCACCCCGACGACGAGCATGGCGGGATGCTGGCGCTGCTCAGCCGCGGCCAGGGCGTTCGGATGTCCATGCTGACACTGAACCGCGGCGAGTCGGGCGACAACGCCGTTGGCCCGGAGCTGTTCGACGCCGTCGGGCTCATCCGGACCGAAGAGCTGCTCGTCGCCGATCGGTACTACGGCGTCGATCGTCAGTACTTCACGAGCATGATCGATTACGGCTTTTCCAAGCGGCTGGACGAGACGCTCGACAAGTGGGGGCGCGAGCACGTGCTCCGCGAGGTCGTCCGCGTCATCCGCACCGATCGCCCGTTCGTCGTGATCGCGCGCTTCCAGGGCAACCCCCGCGACGGCCACGGCAACCACGAAGCAGCAGGGCTCATCACGCAGGAGGCGTTCCGGGCCGCCGCCGATCCCGCGATGTTTCCCGAGCAGCTCGCCGAGGGGCTGCGTCCCTGGCAGGCGCTCAAGTTGTACATGGGCGGCGTCCGGGCAGACGAGGACTGGACGCTGCGGGTGGACACGGGTGTCTTCGATCCCGTCCTGGGAGATTCGTATCAGAACGTCAGTCGGCTCGGCCTGAGCTTTCAGCGCTCGCAGACCGGCGGGCAGTTCGTGCCGCAGGCCGGCCCCTCGGTCTCGTACTACAAGCGACTGCAGTCGATCGTCGAGGCCCCCGCAAAGGAACAGACGTTCTTCGACGGCATCGACACCACGCTTCCGGGCATCTACCGTGCGCTGCGCAGGGAGACGCCCGCAGGGGCCGACGCGGCCCTGCGCACGATCGATCGCGAGATCGCGGCGGCGGTGGAGGGCTTCAGAATGGTCGCCCCGTCGGCTGCGGCCCCCGCGCTCGCCCGCGCGCTGGCGGCCACTCGTGCCGCCGCCACCGGGCTCGGCGCCGACCCGGACGTTGCGTCCCTGCTGACGATCAAGGAAGCGCAGATCCAGGAGACACTCGCCGCCTCGCTCGGTGTCGCCTTCACGGCGTTTGCCCAACCCGCCGGCACGCGCGAGCCCACGGGCCCCGGCGCTGCCTTCGCGAGACCGGTCGGCATGCCGCCGGTCGTGCCCGGACAGGCCTTCGAGGTGCTCGCCATGTTCGTGAACCGAAGCCCGGTCGAGGTGAAGGGGCTTCGGGTCGCGCTCGAAGGCAAAGGCGACTGGAAGGTGGCGCCCGCTCCGGAGCCACGCGACGGCGCCGCGAATGTGCCCGTGGCGACCAGATTCACGCTGGAGGTGCCCAGGACGGTCGCGCTCACGCGCCCGTATTTCACGCGCACGGGCATTCAGGATCCGCGCTACACCGTGTCGGATGCCACCCAGGCCCATCGCCCGTCAGCGGACCCGGCCCTGACGGCGGTCGCCCGGTTCGAGGTCGCCGGAGTGCCGGTCGTCGTTCGCACCCCGGTGACCCGCCTGGAGGCGAACCTGCCCTACGGCTACGACACGCGCGTGCTCGCGGTCGTGCCGCGCATCGGCGTCACGATGAGCCCCGCGCAGGTCGTGGTGCCGCTCGGCGCGGGCCGGAAGCCGGTCACGCTGCGGACCGAGATCCTCAACAACGCCGACGGCCGCTCCGACGGCACGATTCGCCTGGAGGTGCCGGCGGGATGGACGGTCGCACCGGCGTCGCAGCCCTTCACCTTTGCGCGCGCCGGGGAGCGCGCACACTTCTCCTTCATCGTCACGCCTCCGGCGCTCGAGGATCGCGAATACCGCATCGCCGCCATCGCCTCGTCCGGCGGGCAGGAGTTTCGCGAGGGCTACGACACGATTCAGAAGCGCGATCTCGAGACGCGTTATCTCTATCGGGAGGCGGCCGCCAGCGTGCGTGGCGTGGACGTCATGGTGCCAGCGGGGCTCCAGGTCGGCTACGTGATGGGGGTGGGCGACGAGGTGCCGGCGGGTCTCGCGCAACTCGGCGCCGAGGTGCAGCTCCTCGGGGCGCAGGATCTGGCGAGCGGCGACCTCGGTCGCTTCGACGCCATCATGACCGGCACGCGCGCGTATGCCGTGCGCGAGGACCTCAAGACCTACAACCGCCGCCTGCTGGACTATGCGAAGAATGGCGGCAACCTGATCGTGCTCTACAACACCCAGGAGCTCGTGCCGAGCCAGTACGCGCCGTTTCCGGCGGAACTGCCGAGGAACGCCGAGGAGGTCTCTGAGGAGGATTCGGCCGTCCGGATCCTTGCGCCGGCGGACCCGGTCTTCAACAGGCCGAACCGGATTACCGCGGCGGATTTCGATCGCTGGGTCGAGCAGCGGGGATCGAAGTTCTGGTCGTCATGGGACGCGGCCTACACGCCGATGATCGCGACGCAGGATCGGGGGCAGAGCCCGCAGAGCGGCGGCTGGCTCCACGCGGCGTATGGCACGGGGCACTACACCTACTTCGCGTACGCATTTCATCGGCAGTTGCCGTACGGCGTGCCGGGCGCCTACCGTCTCCTCGCGAATCTGCTGGCGCTCAATCAGCCGGCGCCGAACGCGGCTCCGCGCTGACAATCTCTACTGCGGTGCGCGGAACGCCGTCCAGGCCGCC
>JANPJN010000340.1:0-11225 GCA_031425515.1 Acidobacteriota bacterium
CAAGCGGCCGCGGCACGGAGAGCCGCCAGCGCTACGAGGCGCTGCTCGCGGGATGGAAGGACGCCGATGCCGACCTGCCCGTCCTTCGCCAGGCGCGCGAAGCGCTCACGCGCCTGGGCCGCGCGGCCACATGAGCGCCGCGATCGGCAGACGCGCTCAGAAGATCTGGCCCACCTCTCCCAGCATCGCCTTGCGGATCAACGGCAGAGGCAGCGGACCGAGCGCGATGAACCGGTCGTGGAACTCCTGCAGGGAGTACTCGGCGCCCCGCTTCGCCTTGTACTCCTCGCGCAGCTTCAGGATCATCAGCTTGCCCATCGTGTAGTACCCGTAGGTCGCGTCCGAGGTACCCCGCTTGGTCTCCGATCGCGCCGTCGGCCGCGGCTGATACCCCTCCTTCACGAAGAACTCCTCCGCCTCGGCCAGTGTCATGCCGCGCGTGTGCAGGCGGATTCCGACGATGAAGCGGGCGTCGCGCAGCAGTGCGTCCTGCAACTGTGCCAGCCGATAGCGGGGGTCGTCGGCGTGGAAGCCCTCGTCCATCACCATCTGCTCGCAGTAGTGCGCCCAGCCCTCGGAATTCGACGCAGCGCCGAAGACCTTGCGAACGTCCGAGGGAAAATGGCGGGCGTAGAGAAACTGGAGATAGTGGCCCGGCCAGACCTCGTGCACCGAGACGTTGGTGACGATCGCGTAGTACCACTGGCGCATGAACTCCTTCGTCCGTTCAGCCGGCCAGGCGGGGTCCGGCAGGGTCATGCTGTAGTAGGCCTGGTCGGCGACGGTTTCGAAGGGGCCCGGGATGTCCATCGACGCCGTCGTCGTGGCGCGGAGAAACGGAGGGGTCTCCTCGACGCGGGCCGGGGCCGCCTTCGGGATCGTGATGATCCGGTGGTCCGTCATGAACGTCGCGATCGAGTCGAGCTCGGCCTGCGTGACGGCGAGCAGTTTGTCGGCGGGCGGGTGATTGGCCTCGACCGCCGCCAGGACCTGGGCGGGGGTACGGCGCGGATCGATGCGGCGGGCCGCCTCGGCGAACGCGGCCTGGTTCGCCCGCAGGTCGCGCTCGGCCGCGGCGAGGAGATCGTCGAGCGGAACGTCGATCATCTCGTCGGCCGCGAGCTTCTTCCGGTAGGTCTCTTCGCCGAAGGCGAAACTGCCCTTCGACCGCGCGAGGAGATCCTCCTGCAGCCACCGCTTGTAGTCGCCGAGGGCGGCAATCACGGCATCGTTCGTCCTGCGGAACTCGGCGAGGAGCGCCTCGTCTTTCACCGACGTGAACGCCGCCGGCACCGCGGTCCGGAAGAAGTCGCGATTTCCGTCGAGTTGCTCGATGGCGATCTCGGTGTAGATCCGCGGCGGGTTCTCGAGATTCTTCCGCGCCTCCGCGAGCGCCGCCGGCATGGCCGCCTCACGCGCGACGAGCGCGCGGAGCCGCTCGGCCGGCGGGGCGAACTCGCGCTTGATCATGATGTAGGCGGTGCTCGTCAGGCCGCTGCTGTAGATGTCCGGATCGCGCGCCCAGGGACGCACGACGTCGAGCGTCAGGATGCGCGAGTCGATGGCGTGCAGCAGCTGCTCACGATCGAGCTGATTCGACAGCGAGAGCGCGGCGGGATCGACCGTCGCCACCCGCTCCCTGAACTGCCGCGCAACGCGCACGGCCTCGCCGACCGCCTCGCGCGAGTAGTTCTCGAGGCGATCGTCGTACTTGTGGATCCCCAGATAGGTCGCCTGCGTGGGCTGCCGCCTGTACAGGTCCTCCAGATACTCACCGGCGACCGCCGTGAAGGCGGTATCGGCCGACTCGCGAGGCGGCGGGGCGGGTGCGGATCGGCACGCGGCCGAGATCAGCAGGGCACAGGCCACGAGCAGACGACGGGGATTCCTCATGCCGGCATGGTAATCCAGAGCGCGCGCCCAGCGGACTTGTGCCACGATCCACAGTGATGGAAGGACGGGAATGAAGTCGCGGATGAGGGGCAGACCCGGGCGGCTCGCGACGATCCTGCGACGCGAGGCGAACCGCTGAAGCCGTGGGAGCTCCTCGGCGAAGCGCTGGCGCCGGATGGGACGACGCTGACGCTGACTCGCCACGATCGCGAGTACGTCATCATGGCGAACGGCCGCAGCCTGATGTCGAGCCGGATGCATGGATCCGAGCAGGCGCTCGCCACGCTGGCGCTCGTGGACGTGCCGGACTCGCCCTGCATCCTCGTTGGCGGGCTGGGCATGGGCTTCACGCTTCGCGCCACGCTCGATCGCCTCCCGCCAACCGCCACCGTCGTCCTGGCCGAGCTGCTGCCGGCCGTGGTCGCCTGGAATCGGGGGCCGCTCGGTCCGCTCGCCGGGCACCCGTTGCAGGACAGCCGCGTGAAACTGGAACTGGCCGATGTCGCAGAGGTCCTTCGTGCGAGCCGCGGGCGATTCGATGCCGTCCTGCTCGATGTAGACAACGGCCCCGATGCGTTCACGGCCGGCACCAACGCGGGGCTGTACGACAACCGGGGGATCGCCGCCGCGCGCGACGCGCTCACGGCGTCCGGGGTGATGGCGGTGTGGTCCGCCTGGGAGGATCGCCGCTTCGAGCAGCGCCTGCGGTATGCCGGATTCACCGTGCGCGTCGAGCGCGTCCGGGGCCGGCTGAAACGAGGGGGCCCGAAGCACACGATTTTCCTCGCTCGCAGAACCCTGTAGAACCCTGTAGAACCAACCAATGGTGAGTGTGGACGTGTTGAGAGGCGCCTGCGTGATGGCGCCGATGACGAAGGGGTCCAACCTCCCCTACCGGCAGCTCTGTCTCGAGCTCGGTGCGCGGGTCACGATGAGCGAAATGACCGTCGCGCGGAAGCTGCGCCAGCGGCGCCGCGGGGAGTTCGCGCTCATCCGGCGCGCGCCCGAAGAGCCCTGTTTCGGCGTCCAGCTGGCCGGTAACGATCCGGACGAGATGGCGTGGGCGGCGGCGCTCGTGGCGTCGCGCGGCGCGGACCTCGTGGACGTCAATCTCGGGTGCCCGATTGACCACTTCACCCGCAAGGGGCTTGGCGCCGCGCTCGGCCGCCAGCCCGCGCGCATCAGCCGCATCGTCACCGCCATGAAGGCGAGCGTGCCGGAGACACCCGTTACCGTGAAGATCCGGCTGGGATGGAACGACAAGTCCCGGAACCACCTCGAGGTCGCGGCCGCGGCTGTGGACGCGGGGGCTGACGCCATCTTCGTGCACGGCCGGACGCGGCAGGCGCGGTATACGACGGCGGCTGACTGGGACGCGATCGGGGAGGTCGTAGCCGCCGTCACGGTGCCGGTCATCGGCAACGGCGACCTGCTCTTCGCGCACGAGATCACGGCGGCGCTGGCGCGATCGGGGTGCGCCGGCGTGATGATCGCCAGGGGCGCGCTCATCAAGCCCTGGATCTTCCGCGAAGCGGTGGACGGGGACCTGGTCATGACCCCGGACGACCGGCTGGCCGTCTACAGGCGCTACGTCGTGCTTGCACGCGCCCACTGGGGCGAGGACGAGTACGGCCTCACGAGAATTCGCGAGTTTCTCGTGTGGCACCTCGGGTTCTGGTGCCGCTACGCGCCCCCGCGCGCCGACGGGACCTATCCGTCCATGCAGGTCCGGGAGTCGCGGGTGCCCGATTCGCCGCTGGACGCGCTCCTCGCGCGGTCGGATGCTCCGGCCCATGCGTATCTGGCCGACACCCTCCTGGCCGGGCTGCCGGTCGTTCCGGAAGAGGCACCCGCCTCGGCCGCGGCGGTCCCCCTGGACGACGACGCCGTTGAGGCGGGGTAGGCCGGCCACCAGAAAAAATGCATTTGCGACGATCTCTGATGGCTGCGCGCGGAAGGACCTGGATCATAATCAGACCCATCGCGCCAGAACAACGCCGCAGGGCCCGGGTACGGCGCTCGTGAATCGTGTAGCCGGTAATAGTTACCGCAGCGGAACGAGACAATAGAGTGAGACCGCCGGCTTACCCAGCCAGTTCGGCCGATGCACCCGCGGGGAATCGGACTTGCACGGGGCGAGCCGAACCCCGCACTTCTTGCGTAAAGAGCACACTACGGTGATCAACGAGCGACGGGCTTTTGGAGAACGTCTGCGCCGCCAGCGCGAGAAACAGCGCGTCGGCCTGGATCAGATCGCGGCCTCGACCAAGGTCGCCGCCTCGGTGTTCGCCGGTCTCGAGAAGGGCGACTGCTCGCGGTGGCCGGGCGGCATGTACAACCGGGCGTTCATCCGGGCGTATGCCGCAGCCATTCATCTCGACCCGGACGATACGGCGGCTGAGTTTGCCGAGTGCTACACCGCGCCGGAGCCGCCGGCTCCCGGCTCCTCCGCTGTCTCACCAAAGCATCCCGCGACGCCGTTCGCACTTCGGCTGAAGCTCGACGCCGATCCGGAAGAGCTGCGTCGGCGCGCCCTCCGCCGGGCCGTTCTCGCCGCCGCCGACATTCTCATCGTCTCGCTGCTCGCCGCGCTCGTGGCGTTCGCATTGGGCCTGTCGCTCTGGCCGGTGCTGGCGGCCGCGAGCCTGACCTATCAGGTGAGCGTGCGGCTCCTGTCCGGGATGTCGCCGGCCGAACGGCTGCTCGCGCGCCGGCGACGCGCCGAGATCGCGGTCCTGGAGGCCGAGGCCGCGGACGAAGCGGCGGTCGGCGGAACCGCCAGCACGGTCGCCTGAGCCCCGGGTCCGGCCCCCGTGCTCGCCCGCCATCTCCGACTCCGCGTGCTCCAGGCGCTGGAGGAACGGGTCAAACAGTTCCGGACCCGCGAGCCCATCTATCCCCTCCGCATTCCCCGCGAACCGATCCTGCTCGATGACATCATCCTGCAGGCCATTCCGGATGACGGCGCAGGCTTCGACGAAACCGCGCTGCGATCCCGCATCCTGCTGACGCTCCGCTGGGACGAGGTCGCGTGGTCGGCGTGGGTCATCACGCTGTCGTCCGGCGTGAAGGTGTACTGCGATTCGGATGTGGACGAAACGCGGGTGCTCGCGTCTGGCGGAAAGAATGCCGGCGACGAATCCGACCGGCTGTTCCTGTCGCTGCTCGCCGAATCGGCCGGCGCCCACTTCGGCATCGAGATGGCCGGTGGCGCACCGACGGCGGTACGGTCGTCCATCGACCGGACGTTCCTCGTCGAGTTCTTCGTGAATCTGTTCGAGGGGTCGGAGGCCGAAGCCTCTGTGCGGGCCGAGGTGTCCGTTCGCGCGGGGCATGGCGGCTGCCAGCTGCCCGCGTCACCGGACCAGGAGCTCCTGTCGCTCGGCGGCAGGGATTTCAAGCTGGAAGTCGAACAGTGGCTGACGGGTGTGATGCCGCGAGTGTGATGTCGTGAGGCCGCCGGAGAACCGGCGCGCTGCCGGCCCCCGGAGGCTGTGAGACGAGCCGGCGCAGCGCCGGCCCGGGACTGTCAGACGATGGGTTTTCCGGCGGGCTGTCCGACCCCTGCCGGCCTCTGTTCCTGATTACGGACCGCCTGTGGAGCGGACCCGGCCTGGGGCGCGTCCGAGGTGAGCATGCCGACCGCGCTGGTCGCGGCGTCCTGTACTTTCGTCACCGTTTCGCGAACGGTCTGCTGCACCCCGTCAATCGCGTGGTCGCGAGCCTCGCCCATGTATTCGTTCTCGACGTCGGTCTGGGGCACGGACATCCCGATCATCACCCCGAACACCGCCGAGGCCGCTCCCATGACGAGGGGGTTCTGCTGCCAGGCACGCTGCAGCGTCTGCTGCGCGTCGCGCCCCGTCTCCTGCGCGCGCCGTCGGAGATCCGCCGCCCTCCGGCTGACGTCGTCGGCGGAGGTGTCCGTCCAGGATGCGCGGCTGGACTCGCCACCTTCGAAGCGATCTCCACCCTGGTAGAGGTCCGGGGTGTAAGCCGCGGCAGTCTCGTAGCCGCCCTGGCCCGGGTAACCCGCTTCTCCGAACCCGGCATCACCGAAGGCGGAGGGCACGGCATCGGGCTCGGTGCGCGAGTAGTTGCCTCGTCCGGCCGTCTGCCGGTAATAGCGGTCGGCTTCGTCGTAGGGACCCTGTCGGCGCCAATCTGCGGACGTGCGGCCAGCAGGCCGGTAGCGTGGACGCGACTCCCGGCCGCCGAAGGCCAGCCACGCAAGGCCGGCGACTCCGATGCCAACCATGGCGGTCGCGATCGGATTGGCTCGCACGTACTGCACCGGCTCGGAACGGGCGATGTCGCGCGCGGTGTCCGCCACCATCCGGGCCTGGTCGGTGGCCGCATGCTGCACGGTGTTCTTGACGCTCTGCGTGCGCACTTCGGTCGGGAAATCTATGCTTTTTGACTGTTCGTCCATGTAGCGGTCTCCTTCATGGCCTCGATGGCCTTCGTGGATTGCGACGCTCGATCTCGACTCTTTGCGGAGGAGCGTGCCCGTCTCGCGGGACAGCTCGGCGAAATGCTCCCCCAGTGAGCGTTCGTCGCGGGCAGGGACCGCCCTCAGAGACCCCTGCCGGCGTAGTCCACCCCGCGGTAGTCCGCGAGCCCGCGCGAGCGGGATTTGCGGTCGGACGAGCTCTTCAGAAACCGCGCGCCGATGACGCCGATCGCGAAGGCCGTGCCCACAAACAGCGCGGGCTGCCGGCGTGCGTAGCGCTGCACCTCGCCCACGAGCTCACCCACATCGCGATTGCGAAGCTGCGCCGACAGCCGATCGATCTGATCCGCGGCCTTGTCCACATAGCCGGCAATCGCGTCCTGCTTGTTGTCGCGCAGATGCTGCGTGCTCTGCCGGACGGCCTGCGCGACGGACCCAAGCCCGTCGGTGGCGCGGTCCTTCTGAGTGGACAGCTGGGCTGTCGCACGCTCACGCACGCGGTCCATGAGGCCGCTTGCGGTATCAGCCACGGTGTTTGAAGTGTTCGAATGTTCCATCGGAGTTCCCCTTTTCAGTGATCGAGCGGTATCACGTCGGGGAATAGGAACATCCGTGCCAGCCGCGACGCGGCTGACTCGTGCGCAGGCGAGAGAGCTGAAGAGGAAGCTCGGAAGATCGGCCTACCGCATCAGCTCCACGAGACTTTGCGGAGCAGCGCGAGGTCCGAGAGGATCATGCCCGCGCCGAGGACGACGGAGGTGAGCGGGTTCTCGGCGACCAGGACCGGCAGCCCCGTCTCCTCGCGCAGGCGCGCATCGAGGTTGCGCAGCAGCGCGCCACCGCCCGTCAGCACCACGCCACGGTCGTAGATATCGGCGCAGAGCTCTGGCGGAATCTTCTCGAGCGAGTCGCGAACGGCCTGGCAGATCTGGCGCAGCGGCTCGGCGAGCGCTTCGCGGATCTCGGTGTCGGTAACAGTGATGGTGCGTGGCACGCCTTCGAGGGCATGCCGCCCCTTCACTTCCATCGTCAGCGGGGCGTCGAGCGGCGTGGCGGAACCGAGCTGGTACTTGATCTGCTGGGCGGTGCGTTCGCCGATGTGCAGATCGCGCGCCTTGCGCATGTACTGGAGAATCGCCTCGTCCATGGCATCGCCGGCGACGCGGAGCGACTTGCCGTAGACGGTGCCGGCAAGCGAGATGACGGCGATGTCGGTCGTGCCGCCGCCGATGTCGATGATCATGTTGCCGGAGGGTTCCGTCACGGGCAGCCCGGACCCGATCGCCGCCGCCATCGACTCGTCCACCAGATGGACCTCGCTGGCCTTGACGCGGAAGCCGCTGTCCTTCACCGCGCGGCGCTCGACCGGCGTGATCTCGGGCGGCACGCCAATTACCAGACGCGGACGGACGAACGCGCGACGGCCGTGAGCCTTGCGCACGAAGTACATCAGCATCTTCTCGGCGGCGTCGAAGTCGGCAATCACGCCGTCGCGCATCGGCCGGACCGGCTTGATGTTGGGAGGGGTGCGGCCGAGCATCTCGTGGGCCTCGAGGCCAACGGCCTCGATCGCTCCGGTGGCGGTGTTGAAGGCGACGATCGACGGCTCGTTGAGCACGATGCCCCGACCGCGCGCGAACACGCAGGTATTGGCGGTGCCGAGGTCAATTGCCACATCCGTGGAGAACGCAGACATCAAGCCCATGAAGCTCTCAACCTTTCACGATCCGTTCCGGTGCGTCGCAATCACAATTGCGAAAAACGCTCACATTTCTGCTCATTCGTGCGGAGCCGTCCTGAGGCGAACCTGACGGTGGCTCACAGTACTGTGCGCCGATTACAAAATCGAACCGGCGGTCTGACGCCCGGACGTTTGAAGTCCGACGTTGTATCGGATCGAACCGGGCCGCCCATGCGATGATTCTGCGGATGCACACACTCGACACGGTCGGTTTCATCGGGCTGGGGCTGATGGGTCGCCCCATGGCGCACAACCTCCTCAAACGCGGCTACCCCGTCCTCGTGCAGAGCCGGAGCCCGGCTCCCGTGGATGAGCTCGTCGCAGCCGGAGCGACTCGGGCGGCGTCGCCGGCAGAGGTCGCGCGGCAGACCTCGCGCCTGATCACGATGCTGCCCGACTCCCCTGATGTCGAGCTCGTGCTCGAAGGGCCGGACGGCGTCTTCAGCGCGCTCTCGCCGGGAACCATCCTCATCGATATGAGCAGCATCGCCCCGTCGGTGGCGCGGCGACTGGCCGGGCGCGCGGCGGCGCTTGGCGCGTTGATGCTGGATGCACCCGTCAGCGGGGGGGATATCGGCGCCATCAACGGCACGCTCTCGATCATGGTCGGAGGGGATGCGGAGGCCTTCGCGACGGTCCGGCCCATCCTCGAGGCGATGGGCAATCCCGAGCGCATCGTGCACATCGGAGACTCCGGGGCCGGGCAGATCTGCAAGGTCTGCAACCAGATGGCGATCGGTGGCGCGCTCGCCGCAGTGAGCGAAGGGTTTGCGCTCGCCCGCAAGGCAGGGGTCAATCCCGCGCTGGTGCGCCAGGCGCTGCTCGGGGGGTTCGCGGCCAGCCGGGTGCTGGAAGTGCACGGCGAGCGGATCCTCAACTCGAACTACAAGCCGGGCTTCCGGGCCGGCCTGTATGCGAAGGATCTGAGGATCGCGAGCGCGACGCTTGCCGAGCACGGCACGCCCGCGCCGGTCTCGGCGGCGGTTCATCAACTCGTGGAGGCGCTCGTCGCGGCGGGGCGCGCGGACGACGACTACTCCGCGCTCGCCACCGTCCTGTCGGGCCTGGCAGGGCTGCCGGACTGAGGCGTCAGCGGCAGCCGGGGTGATTGCACCCGCACCTGAGCTCCGTCATCCCCTTCGCGTCCTTGCAGTGGTCACTGCAATACTTGCCGAACTCGCCGCCAGGGGGCACGGTGCAGACGCATCCAGGATGGGCGCACTGTTGGGGCTGGGTCATGGGATCTCCGAAGTTTGTCCGCTGTTACTGCTCAGGTTCGCTGAAAATCCGCCACCCACGCCGTGACGGCCTTCTTGATGTCGGCCGGCTTCAGGTGCTCGCGGGCGGTCCGTTCCAGCAGTGCCGGCAGCTCGGCATCTGACGCAAAGCGGAGTGCCACTACCTGCTTGATTCCGAGGCCTTCCAGCATCCGCTGCTGTTCGCTTGTGAGCAGCGAGGCCCCGCGCACCCGCATCTCCAGCCGGATGATCCGGTCCTGCAGCCGCACGAAGTACGCCCGGTTGATATACGCCTGCGCCACCAGCGCCCCCGCGAGCGTCAGGAAGCCGGTCATCGGGAACGAGACGTTCCCGTTTCGACGAGCCGCGAAGAAGCTGCCGATCGCGATGAGCGTCAACATGAAGGCCAGGGCGCTGGCCATCGGCCGGTGCGCGTGGTTGCGGTAGTTCTGGGTTGCGGCCATGGCGCCTAGTATACGACCGCCCGGGCGGTGGCATGCTAGCATCGGAGCAACATCCCCTGGAGGAGTCCGAATGGCACGTTTCGATGAACTGACACCCAACACGGCATTCACCCGACCCTACGCCGCCGACGAACGCGTCACGACGTTCCTCCGTTCGGTGTACGGCTGGATGGCGCTCGGGCTCGCCATCACGGCGGTCGTCGCCTTCTTCGTGGCCGCGTCTCCCTCGCTCGTGTTCACGATTGCGCGCAACCGTCCCCTCTTCTGGGGGCTGATGCTGGCCCAGCTCGGCATCGTGTTCTGGCTGTCGGCCAGGGTGAGCTCGATGGCCCCCGTGACCGCGTCGCTGCTCTTCATGCTCTACTCCGCGCTCACGGGTCTCACTATGGCGTTCGTGCTGCTGGCCTTTACGGGCGAGTCCGTGGCCACGACCTTCATGGTCACGTCCGGGACCTTCGGGGCGCTCGCCGCCTACGGGACGGTGACGAAGCGGAGCCTGGCCGGGTGGGGCCAGTTCCTCTTCATGGGGCTCATCGGCGTCGTGATCGCCTCGGTCGTCGGCATGTTCTGGCAGAACGACGCGTTCCAGTTCGTGCTGTCCTTCATCGGCGTGATCGTGTTCACCGGCCTCACGGCCTACGACGCGCAGCGGCTCAAGGCCATGGCGCTTGCCACACCGGGCGGGCCGTCCGGCTCGTACGCGATCGTCGGCGCGCTCACGCTCTATCTCGACTTCATCAATCTCTTCATGATGCTGCTGCGCCTGACGGGCAGCCGGCGGAGCTGAGAGACAGCTTCCAGTTCACAGCTTCCAGCTTCCACTGGAAGAGATGTCGATCATTCCTGTCACCGCGGCGCTGTCAATCGACGAGAGCGAGCTCGAGGAGCGATTCGTTCGCGCCTCGGGTCCCGGCGGGCAGAATGTCAACAAGGTCGCGACGGCCGTCCAGCTCCGCTTCGACCTCTCGCGATCGTCGCTGCCAGACGACGTGAAGGCGCGTGTGGCGGCACTGGCGGGGACGCGTCTGACGGCCGACGGCGTGCTGGTGATTGACGCACGCGAACACCGCACGCAGAACCGGAACCGTGAGGCGGCGCGCGCGCGCCTGGTGGCTCTCATCGCCCAGGCGGCCCCGCGTCCGAAGCGGCGACGGCCGACGCGGCCCGGGCAGGCAGCCGAAGAACGGCGTCTGACATCCAAAAAGCAGCGCGCCGACGTGAAAGCTCGACGCGGCCCCCTTCGCGACGAATAGTCAGACCTTGAAGAGCACCCCCACGGCGGGCCGGCCGGTCGCCCGCGCCACCGCCGCGACGTACTGCTGCACCTGCGCGCGATAGCGCGCTTCCCCGCCCGCCAGTTCCTGATCGGTCTTGAAGTCCACGACGGTCGTGATCCCGCCGTGCTCGAACGCGAGGTCGAGCACGCCTTCGATCAG
>JANPJN010000341.1:0-2663 GCA_031425515.1 Acidobacteriota bacterium
TTGCCCACTTCCTTGGTCGTGAAGAACGGCTCGAACAGACGCGCCTGCACCTCGGGCGTCATGCCGGTGCCCGTGTCGATCACGGTGACGGAGACATAGGTGCCCGACGTCACGCCCGCGTGCGTGCTCGCGTACACGTCGTTGAGCTCCACATCCGCCGTCTCGATTGTCAGCGTTCCGCCGCCCGGCATCGCGTCCCGGGCATTCACCGCCAGATTGATGAGGACCTGCTCAACCTGCCCGCGGTCGGCCCGGATGGGCGCCAGGGACGGCGGGAGCGTCAGGACCATGCGCACGTCCTCGCCGAGGAGACGCGCGATCATCGGCTCGAGGTCGGCGACGACCCGGTTCATGTCCAGCCGCGTGGGCTTGACCACCTGCTTGCGGCTGAAGGTCAGCAGCTGGCGGGTCAGCACCGCCGCGCGGGTGCCGGCCTTCTGGATCTCGAGGATGTCGTTGCGGTGGGGCTGGTCCGCATGGCGATCGAGCAGCAGCTCGCAGAACCCGAGAATCACCGTCAGCAGATTGTTGAAATCGTGCGCCACACCGCCGGCGAGATGGCCGATCGCTTCCATCTTCTGGGCCTGGAGATATTGCGCCTCGAGGGATCGCCGCTCGGTGATGTCGTTGTTGATGGACAGGATGGACCTGGGCCGGCCCTGGTCATCGAGCATGAGCGTCCACCGTGCCTCGACGGTGATTTCGCGCCCATCCCGCCTCTGCTTGACCATCTCGCCCGTCCACTCGCCATCTGCGAGCAGCGCCGCCTGGGCGATCAGGGACTGGCCCGGATCGTTGCGCAGCAGCGTCACGGCGGTCTGCCCGACGGCTTCCTCCGTCGTCCACCCGTAGGTGCGCTCGGCCCCCTTGCTCCAGTAGAGAATGCGATCGTCCAGACCCTTCACGATGATTGCTTCGCGCGCGATGTCCAGCAGCGCCGCCTGTTCGCGCACCTGACCATCGAGGCGCTCCCGCTCGCGCGACGATCGCACGCTGCCGATGCCGAACGCGAGGTCGTCGGCCATCTGCTGCAGCAGCCGGAGCTCCTCGGCGCTGGTCTCGTGCACGTCGGCCGAATACAGGGCCAGCAACCCGAAGGTGCGGGTGGCGTCGCGCAACGGCAGGCTTACGATCCCACGGTATCCGCGCTGCTGCGCAAGGGAGAGCCACGGTGCGAATCCGCTCGCGTGCTCGAGATCGTCGCAGACCACCGCCCGGCCCGTACTGACCGTCCGCCCCAGCGGGCCCCGCCCACGCACGTCCTGGTCATCCCAGCTGACATCCACTTCGGACAGGTAGCCCTGCTCCGCACCCGCATGGGCCATAGGCTTGACGGATTGGTCCGCGTCATCCTGCGCGTACCCGACCCACGCCATGCGGTATCCGCCCACCTCCACGCCGATCCTGCAGACCTCCTCCAGCATTTGCGGTTCGTGTCTCGCCCGCATCAGCGCTTCGTTCGAGCTGCTCAGCATCTGCAGGACCCGATTGATGCGCGTGATCTCGTTCTGGGCCAGCTTGAGGTCGTGGATGTCGGTGCAGGTGCCGAACCATTTCACGATCGTGCCCTCCGGGTCCATCAGCGGCACGCCGCGCACGAGCCACCAGCGGTAGGCTCCGTCGGCACGACGCAGGCGTACCTCGAGGCTGTAGGGGGCCTCGGTCGTCGTCGAAAGCTGCCACGCGTCCCAGGCCCGGCGCTGATCGTCTGGATGGAACGGTGTGTTCCACCCATCGCCCAGGCTCTCCTCGAGGGTGAGCCCCGTATAGTCCATCCACTGCTGGTTGAAGTACACGTTGCCGCCATCGGGGCGCGTGATCCAGACGATGTGGGGCATGGACTCGGCCAGGGAGCGGAATTCTCCCAGGCTGGCGCGCAGCGCCTCCTCGACCTGCTTGCGTTCCGTGATGACGCTGGCCGACGGGATGAGGAAGATGACCCGACCCTCGGCGTCGCGCATTGGTTGCAGCGAGAAGTCGATGTCGATGACGTCGTTCCCGGCTCCCCGATTCTGCACGTCGTAGCGCGACGCCTCGCCGCGCGCGGCGCGCGCGATTGCCGCCCGCAACTGATGTCGTGCGTCGGCCGAATGCGCCCACCAGTAGGTATCCTCGAATGGCCTGCCGACGACGTCCGACAACGTCAGCCCGGCCGCCGTCAGCGGGGCCTGGTTGATTTCGAGCACGACGCCGTCCAGCGTGAGCAGGCCCACGAAGATCGAGGGCCCCAGCCCGTCGATCAGCCCCTGCAGGTGCCGCTGGCTTGTGGGAATTGCGTCGGCGGCGTTTCCGTGCACTCCGGTCACAGATCGAGGAGCGCCGCGCCTCCTGGGTGCTGGCACGAGGTGCCGGCGTCGGGGCGTCCGCTGCGGAAGCCTCATGGCGTGAGAGGAGCGTCTGGATGGTGGCGTTGGCTTCGGACAGGCGCTGTTCGAGCGTGCGCAGCCGTTCCGTGTCGGTGGCGTTCATCTCGTGGCGGGCGGAGGAGTTGGACAGCGACCGCTGCGCCCATTTCGGGCTCTCAAGATAGCCGAATTGTCGCAGGCCGGCGGACGAACAGCTGTGCCGTTTTGGACACCTGAGAAGGCAGAGCGAGGCCGCCCGAGTCGGGCGACCCTGCTCTGCAGGAGTGTCAGCGGAGGAGAGGGTGCGGTGGCCCTGCG
>JANPJN010000342.1:0-2010 GCA_031425515.1 Acidobacteriota bacterium
GCTCCGGGGCCCGGCCGGCGACGTCGAGATCGGGAAGGCCGAGATCACCAGCCGCGAGAACACGCGCCGATCGCTGATGCCCGAAGGATTCGAAGCGCTCGGGGCGGATGCGCTACGCGACATCGTCGCGTTCCTCCGTGCCGAAGCAGGGCCCGGCGGCCCCTCGGCGGCGCCTCAGACCGGCGGCCCGAAAGAGGGCGGACGGGGTGACGGACCGCTGCCCGAGACCAGGCCCATCGTCTGGGCACCCGGCAAGACGAAGGTGCTCGTCATCGGCGGTGGCAGCTCGCATGATTTCGTACGGTTCTTCGGCGGCACGGACGTCGCCACACTGGCGGCCGCGGGCCTGGGCGTCAACTACACGGAAGATCGCGAGCAGGCAGCCGAGGAGCTCGCACGGGCCGATGTCGCGATCGTCAGCGTGAATCGTCAGTTCTTCGACACCCCGGCGTATCGCAAGGCACTCTTCGACTTTGCCGCGGCCGGCAAGGGGCTCGTCATGCTGCACTCCGGCACGTGGTACGGCTTCCCGCAGTGGCCCGAGCTCAACGCCTCGATCGTGGGGGGCGGCGCGCGCGGCCACGACCGCATCGCCAGGTTCTCAGTGAAGGCAGTGAAGCCTGAACATCCGGTGATGAAAGGGATGCCGGCCTCCTTCGACGTCGAGGACGAGCTCTACTATCTCAACGCCGAGGCTGACAAGATTCCGCCCGGCACCGCGCCCATCGAGGTGCTGGCCGAAACCTCTCCGAGCGTGCGCTTCAAGCAGCCGCATCCGGCGGTCTGGGTTACCCGGCACCCGGCGGCCCGTATCGTCGGCATCACGCTCGGCCATGACGAGCGCGTGCACGACCATCAGGCGTACAGGACGCTGCTGGCCAACGCGGTCAGGTGGGCCGCACGGCTTCCGTAGCGAACGCCGGACACCAGTGCGACGCATTCGACACGGCGCATTTGACAGCCCGTCGCGAACAGGTTAGCTATCTACTCTTCGTCGCCCAGCATTTGTGCCATTTGCCCCCAAGGAGCCCCAGATGAAGGCACGCGCCGCATTGACACTCATTCTCGCATCCGCCATGTGGACGTCATCGTCCGCTGCGCCCGCCGACAAGGATCGGTGCGGCACCCGGCAGCCCAGTCTCGAGGAGATCGACCAGATCGAGCAGAGGATCGCCAGGGTCGGCAAGTCCGTGAAGACGACCGACACCGTGCCGGTATGGGTGCACGTAATCAACAAGGGTGGGGGATTCGCCAACGGTGACCTGTCGGAGGAGATGATCCGGGCGCAGATTCGCGTGCTCGACGACTCGTACTCGGGCCGTACCGGTGGCGCCGGCTCGGGGTTTGGCTTCCATCTCGCGGGGGTGACCCGGACCACGAACCCGGCATGGTTCGAAGGTTTGGTGACGAACTTCGAGATCGAGCTCGAGGCCAAGCGCGTGCTGCGCCGCGGCGGGCCCGAGACACTGAACGTCTATACCGTGGACGGCGGGCCGTATCTCGGCTTTGCCTACTTCCCGTCCATTCTGTCGTCGGCCGACTACGCCATTTTGGACGGCGTGGTCCTCGACTGGCGCTCGCTCCCGGGAGGCACGTTCTCCATCTACAGCGAAGGGGACACGGCGACGCACGAAGTCGGGCACTGGCTGGCGCTGTACCACACGTTCGACGGCAAGTGCAGCATCAAGAACGACTACGTGTCCGATACCCCGGCCGAATTCGCCCCGGCCTTCCTCTGCCCCGTCGGACGCGACAGCTGCGCCAGCGCGTCCAAGCCGGGGCTCGATCCCATCTTCAACTTCATGGACTACACGCAGGACTCCTGCATGTATCAGTTCAGTGGGGGGCAGACCGAGCGGATGCGGGCGGCCTGGACGGCGTTCCGCGCACCGCAGTAGAGATTGTCGAAGCACGGGGCCGCGCCGGTCGTGACCGGCGCGGCCGAGTCAGCGCGCGGTCGCATTCGGGGCCGGCTGATTGAGGGCCAGGAGGTTCGCGAGCAGCCGGTAG
>JANPJN010000343.1:0-1873 GCA_031425515.1 Acidobacteriota bacterium
AGTCCGGCGCCGTGAAAGTGTGTGCTCCAGGATGACAACAGGTTCGATTCTGCTGGTCGACGACGAGGCGAAGATTCTGAGTGCGCTTGCCACGGCGCTCCGCGTCGAGGGGCACGAAGTGGTCGCCACGGGCTGCCCGCGGGAGGCGCAGCGGCTGCTCGGGCAGCGGCTCTTCGACGTGCTCGTCGTGGACAATCTCATGCCCGACCTGACCGGCACCGACCTGATCCGGGAACTGGTGGCGACGACCCCCGCCGGGGAGCGCCCCCAGATCCTCATGATGACCGCGCATGCCACGGTCGAGAATGCCATCGAGGCGATGAAGCTCGGGGCGCTGGACTACCTGCAGAAGCCGTTCGAGATCGACGAGCTGCTCGTCGTGGTCAATCGCGCGCTGGAACACCAGCGCCTGAGCACCGAACACCAGTACCTCATCTCCGAGCGCGACGCCGAGTTCAACCACTACGGCATCGTCGGCCGCAGCCGGCGGATGCAGGAAGTGATCAACACCTCCCAGGTGGTGGCGCGATCGAAGAGCACGATCCTCATCACCGGAGAGACCGGGACCGGCAAGGAGATGGTGGCGCGCGCGGTGCATTTTCACAGTGCGCAGCGCGAGATGCCGCTCATCAAGGTCAACTGTGCCGCCATCCCGGAGACCCTGCTCGAATCCGAGCTGTTCGGGCACGTGCGGGGGGCCTTCACGGGCGCGACCACGAACAAGAAGGGGAAGTTCGCGCTCGCGGACGGCGGAACGATCTTCCTCGACGAGATCGGGACGATGTGCCCGGCGCTGCAGGCCAAGCTGCTGCGGGTGCTGCAGGAGCGCGATTTCGAGCCGCTGGGGTCGGAGCGCACGCAGAAGGTGGACGTCCGCGTGATTGCCGCGACGAACCGGGACCTGCGACAGATGGTGTCGGAGGGAAAATTCCAGGAGGATCTCTTCTACCGTCTGAACGTGATCCCGATTCACATCCCGCCCCTGCGGGAGCGCCGCGAAGATGTGCCGGTGCTGGTGGAGCATTTCATCGCCAAGCATGCGCAGCGCGCGGGCAAGCGCATCGACAGCCTCGAGCCGGGCGTCATGGAGGCGCTGCAGGCGTCGGACTGGCCCGGCAACGTCCGCGAGCTCGAGAACACCGTCGAGCGCGCGGTGGTCCTCTCGCCGACCCGCACGATCGGACCTGACGCGGTACGGTTTCTCGGTGTCAGCAGTGCCCCCGCGGCGGGGCTGCCTTCGCTCAGTCTGCGGCAGAATCTCGACTGGACCGAGCGCGAAACCGTCCGTCGGGCGCTCGACAGCTCGGGGGGCGTGAAGAAGGAGGCGGCCGAGGTGATGGGGATCAGCCAGCGGGCCCTGAGCTACTACCTCGCCAAACACCGGGTGGAGTAAGTGACCCCTTTACGTCGGTGGTAACGCCTTACGCCCGGGGTAATCCTGCCTCTGGCGACCCACCGTTTCCCACGCCTTTCGGCCCGGGGGCCGCGGCATCTGCCTTGCGATGGACCCAGAACGATGAACAATGTCCGGCCTCTCCTCCTGATCCTCGCACTCTCCCTGTCGGCCCCGGCGTACGCCCAGACCGCACCGCCTGACCCCGCGCCCGCGGCCGATGAGGCGGACCCCGACGCGCGGGTCGACGCGCTGGAGCCGGACTTCACCCTCGCCGCGCTGCCAACGACGCTGCGGATGCCGGCCCATCGGATGGCGTTCCGCGTCACGCATCGCTTCACACGTCCGCTCGGTCAGGGAGATTTCGGGGACCTGGCGTCAGATTTCTTCGGCTTCGACTCCGGCGCCCAGATTGGCCTCGAGCTTCGGTACGGCCTGGGCCGCGGGACGCAGGTCGGCGTGCACCGCACGAGCGATCGG
>JANPJN010000344.1:0-5025 GCA_031425515.1 Acidobacteriota bacterium
ATGCCGTACAGGAGAAGACCGGGCCGGACGAAGTCGTACCAGACCCGTTCGTCGCGCAGGAGCGCGGCCGAATTCGCGGCGTGATGCAGCCGGGTCGTGACGCCGAGCGAGGGCATCTCTGCGAGCGCCGCCTCGAAGCGATCGCGCTGATCGCCGAACATCGGATGCTCCGGATTGTCGGCCGTGGCGAAGTGGGTGTAGACGGCGTCGATGGCGAGGTGCGGACTGGCGGCGATGCCGGGGATGCTGTGGGCCAGATTGTCGGAGCGGAACCCCAGCCGGTTCATCCCGGTGTCGATCTTCAGGTGGCAGTGCAGCGTGGTGCGGTGGCGGGCGGCGCCGGCCTCGAGCGCGCGGGCGGCCGACGGCGTCGAAATCGTGGGGGTGAGGGTGTGGGTGAACACCCCTTCGAGGTCGCTGACGCCAAGCGCCCCGAAGATGAGGATGGGCGCGCGGACCCCCCCCCGTCGCAGCACGACCCCTTCTTCGATGTCGGCGCAGGCGAGCATCGCGGCCCCGGCTGACTCGAGCGCCCGCGCGACTTCGACGGCCCCGTGCCCGTAGGCGTTCGCCTTGACGACCGCGATGATCTGCGGCGGGCGGGCCGCGGCCCCGACAAACGACGCGATGGCCTGGAGGTTGGCGCGGATCGCGTCGAGATCCACGCGCGCGACGGTCGGACGGATCACCTACGCGGCCCCGTGCGCCAGGTTCTCGAAGCGCGTGTGTTCCTTGATGAAGGCGAGCTTCGCGGTGCCGACCGGGCCGTTACGCTGCTTGCCGATGATGATCTCGGCCGTGCCCTCGACATCCTGCTTCTGATTGCCGTCCGCGTCGCGGTACTGCTCCTCGCGGTAGATGAACATCACGACGTCGGCGTCCTGTTCGAGCGCGCCGGACTCGCGCAGGTCAGAGAGCTGCGGGCGGTGGTCGGCGCGGGTCTCGGACGCGCGCGAGAGCTGCGAGAGCGCGACGATCGGGACGTGCAGCTCCTTTGCCAGCCCCTTCAGCGACCGCGAGATCGATGCGATCTCCGCCTGACGGCTCTCGAAGCGGCCGCGCCCCTGCATCAGCTGGATGTAGTCGATGACGAGCAGGTGCAGCCCGTGCTCGGACTTGAGCCGGCGCGCCTTGGCGCGCATCTCGAGCACGCCGATGGACGCCGTGTCGTCGATGTAGACCTTGGCCTCGGCGAGCGTGCCGAGGGCATGCGACAGGCGGCCGTAATCCTTCTCGTTGAGGAAGCCCGTCCGGAAACGATGCGCATCGATGCGCGCCTCGGACGTGAGCATGCGCATGAAGAGCTGCTCCTTCGACATCTCGAGGCTGAAGAAGCCGACGGTCATGTCGGTCGAGGTGCCGATGTGCTGCGCGATGTTCAGCACGAAGCTGGTCTTGCCCATCGAGGGGCGGGCCGCGACGAGCACGAGGTCCGACGGCTGCAGCCCGGACGTCATCTCGTCGAGGTCCACGAACCCCGTGGGCACGCCGGTGACCGTCCCCTTGTGCTGCTGCAGTTTCTCGATGGTCGTGAAACTGCTCTGCACGAGATCCTTGAGCGGCACGAAGCCGGTGCGGATCCGGTCCTCGGCAATGGCAAAAATCGCGCGCTCGGCCTGGTCGAGAATCAGGTCCGGCTCGTCCTCGGCCTCGTAGGCCTCCGTCAGAATCTTGTTGGCCGAGTGGATCAGGCTCCGGAGCGTGGACTTTTCCTTGACGATCTTCGCGTAGTACTCGACGTTGGCCGAGCGGGGCACGCCATCGGCGAGCGACGCGATGTAGGCCGGCCCGCCGACCTCCTCGAGCTCCCCGCCGCGGGAGAGCTCCTCTTTCAGCGTGACGAAATCGATCGCGTCGCCGCGCTCGCTGAGCGCGACCATCCGGTTGAAGATCCGCCGGTGCGCATCGCGGAAGAAGTCCTCCGAGTCGATGACCTCGGAGGCGTGGTTGAACGCATCGTTGTGGACGAGGATCGCCCCGAGGACGGACTTCTCCGCGTCGAGATTGTGCGGCAGCGTACGTTCGGGTGACGAGACCTGAGCCATCGGAAGTTCCGCTCGACAGGAGAAAAAGAAAGGGCGCGCCGAAGCGCGCCCCGAGAGTCTAGCAGAAAGAAGCGCCCGCCCCGCAGGCGGACGCGCTGGCCCCTACTCGGCGACCACCCGGACCTTGATGTCCGCCGTCACATCGCGATGGATGCGCACCGGCAGCGTGTACTCGCCGATCGCCTTGAGCGGATCCACGAGCGTGATCTTGCGCTTGTCGATGTCGAACCCTTTGGCGTGCAGCGCCTGGGCGACATCGCCCGACGTGACCGACCCGTACAGGGTGTTGTTCTCGCCGACACGGCGCGCGATCGCGATGTCGAGCTGCGCGAGCCGCGCGGCGAACGCCTCAGCCTGCGACCGCTCCTCGAGCTCCCGCGCCTCGGCCAGCTTGCGCTCGCGCTCGATCTGCCGGCGGTTGTTGTCGTTGACCGCCAGCGCCAGCTTGCGCGGCAGCAGAAAATTCCGGGCGTAGCCGGCGGCGACCTTCACGACGTCGCCGCGGCGCCCCAGATGGTCCACGTGCTCTCTCAGGATGACTTCCATGGCCTGGTCCTACTCCGTGACGTACGGGATGAGCGCGAGCTGGCGCGCCCGCTTGATGGCCACCTGCAGCTTGCGCTGGTGCAGCGCGCACGTGCCGGAAATCCGCCGCGGCTGGATCTTGCCGCGCTCGGGCAGGAACGGCGCGAGCAGCCGCACATCCTTGTAGTTGATGTAGTCGATCTTCTCCGCGCAGAACTTGCACACGCGGCGCCGGCGGAAGAACCCGCGACGCGGCGCGTCGCCTCCCTTGCCGTCCTTCTTGTCCTTGTCGCGGCCCCGGCCGCCTCCGCCTCGTTCTTCCCTCATCGCTGACCCTCCGAAAGATCCATGTCGTCCTGGTTGTCGCCGTCGCCGCGGCCTTCGCCAGGCTGCCGTTCAGCCGGCAGGCCCCGCGCCACGCGCCGCCGGCCGACAAAGGCCTTGCGCGCCTCGGTGGTCCGCTGCGCCACCTGCAGTTCCTCGTCCACGCGGACGACGAGATGACGGATGACGGAGTCGATGACGCGGAGCCGCCGATCGATCTCCTTCATCAACTCGCCGGTCCCGGTGATGGTCTCGACGACATAGGTCCCTTCGCGGTGACGACCGATGTCGTACGCCATCCGCTTGCGGCCCCAGTTCTCGGTCTTGTCGAAGGTCCCGTTGTAGCGCTGGACGATCTGCTCGATCTGCGTGTGCAGATCGGCGACGTCCTGCTCGGAGGCTTCAGGTGTGACGATGTAGACGAGCTCGTACTGTCTGGCAATACTCATGTGTCTCCTTATGGACTGAGCGGCTACGTATCAGCTCTCAGCGATCGGACGTCAGCTCTCAGTGACGTCACTGATGGCTGTCGGCCGAAACCTGAAAGCTCGTAGCAAGGAGAAGTCAGGGGCTAGTCCCCGTCTTCCTTCCTGTTGAACCTGTTCATCACCGCGCCAATGCCGTCGGCGACGAACAGTTCCGCGGCGTCCGCCGTGCGGGCCACCGCTTCGGCTGCCTCCTCCCGCTCGTCGGGGTCGAAGGCCGCCAGCACGTGATCCGCGAGGTTGCGCCGGGCATCGCCACGCCCGACTCCCACCCGCAGCCGTGCAAACCCATCGCTGCCAAGCGTCTCGATAATCGACTTGAGGCCGTTGTGCCCCCCCGCCGATCCCGAAACCCGCGCCCGCAGCCGTCCGAGCCCGAGATGCACATCGTCCACGACCACGACGACATCCCCGCGCTCGACTTTGTAGAAACGAAGCAGGTCGCCGACGGCCTGCCCGCTGAGATTCATGAACGTGAGCGGCTTGGCGAGCAGCGCCTGCCCCGCGCGCCACTTCGCGATGAGCGCATCGGCCGGCCCCGACTCCCAGTCGAGCTGATGACGCGCCGCCATCAGATCCACCACGTCGAAGCCGACGTTGTGGCGCGTGCCGCTGTATTTGCGCCCGGGATTGCCCAGCCCGACGACGAGCTTCACGTCTCCTGCTTCCGCTCTGGCGTCGAGGCCTACTTCTTCTTCTCGGGCTTCTCGTCCTCGTCCTTGTCGGTCTTGCCCTTCTTGATGACTTCCGGCTCCGCGCCCGCCGCCGGGACGGCCGCCGCGTCAGCCACGACCGGCGCCTCTTCGGCGCGCGGGGCCACGACGTGGACGATCATCATGTCGGGCTCGCTCGTCGCCCTCCACTTCGTGTCGGTGCCAATCACGTCGCGGACGCGCACACCCTGGCCGAGCATCAGCTCGCTGATGTCGACGGTGATGTTCTCCGGGATGTCGGCCGGCAACACTTCGATCTCGATCTCGCGATGGACGAAGTCGACAACGCCCCCCTGCTGCTTCACGCCCCGGGCCTCACCCTTGAGGATGAAGGGCACGGTGACGGTCAGCATCTTGTCCATGGCGACCTGGTAGAAGTCGGCATGGAGCAGGCGGTGCGCAATCGGCTCGAGCTGATATTCCTTGACCAGGACGCGCGAGGCCCCGCCGTCGAGCTGCAGACCGATGAGCGTGTTGACGCCCGATTCCGAGTGGAGGATCCGGAGCAGCGCCTTGGGATCGACCGAGATCTCGACCGCCTTGCCCTTTTCGGCGCCGTAGACCACCGCCGGAATCCGGCCGCTCGCGCGGAGCCGCCGCGCCTCGTTCTTGCCCCGTCCGTCGCGCTTTTCCGCCTGCAGTGTCGCGTCCATAATCAGCTTCCAGCTTCCAGCCGCCAGCTTCCAGCAGCTTTCATGTCGTTGTCACGTCCGGGCTGACGGTATCGGCCGCCAGCGGCTTCCAGTGGGCTTCGCACGCTGGCAGCCGGAAGCTGGCAGCTGGAAGCCGTCTTACACGAACAACGACGAGACCGAGGTCTCTTCGTGGATGCTCCGGATCGCCTGGCCGAGGAGCCGGGCGACGGAAAGCACCTTGATCTTGCTGCACGCCGCCTTGGCGCCGCTGAGCGGGATGGTGTTGGTGATGATCACC
>JANPJN010000345.1:0-5696 GCA_031425515.1 Acidobacteriota bacterium
CGTGTCCACGCCGCCGCTGAGTGCGGCCACGAGCGTGAACACGCCGCCCAGCACGTAGATGTACCAGCTCAGGAGGTTGATCCGTGGAAACGCCAGGTCCTTCGCCCCGATCATGATCGGGATGAGGAAGTTGCCGAGCACTGCCGGAATGGACGGGATCAGGAAGAAGAAGACCATCACCACGCCGTGCATGGTGAAGAGCTTGTTGTAGCTGTCGGCCGAGACCAGGTCGCCCGCCGGGGTCAGCAGCTCGAGCCGGAGCACGAACGCGAACATCCCGCCGAGGAAGAAAAAGGCGGTAATCGAGGCCAGGTACAGCAGCGCGATCCGCTTGTGGTCCTTCGTCAGGAGCCACGAGGCCAGACCGTGGCCGTTGTTGATGTAATTCACGGTGTCCATGATCTTCACTTCCCGGGTTCCGGTGCTGGGTGGCTGGCCGCCGGCGGCATCGCGGGCGCCCCGGGCGCCGCGGCCGGCCCGGTGGCTGCCGCGGCGGGCTGCGCGCCGAGCAACCGGACGTACGCGATCAGCTGGAGCAGCTGCTCCTCGGTCACGAGCCCCTGGAACGTCGGCATGATCGGCGGGAACCCGGCCACCAGCTTTGCCTGCGGGTTCACGATCGACTCGCGGATATACGCCTCGTCGGCGACGACGCGCCCGCCGTTCTGGAGGGTGACCTCGTGCCCGAAGACCCCCGCCAGTTGGGGGCCCTGTGCCTGGCTGTCGGCGCGATGGCACGACACGCACGCGAGGTCGGTGAACAGCTTCTCGCCGGCCGCGGCCGGTGAATCGGCGCGCTTGCCGCCGCCGAGCCACGTCTGGAAGTCGTTCGGCGCCATCGCAATCACGGACCCGATCATGCCCGAGTGCTTCGTGCCGCAGTACTCCGCGCAGAACAGGTGATAGCGCCCGGGTTCGGTCGCGGTGAACCACATGGTGTTGTAACGGCCCGGGATCACGTCCGCCTTCACCCGGAACGCGGGAATGAAGAAGCTGTGGATGACGTCTTCCGATCCCATGATGAGCTTCACGGGGCGACCCACCGGCACGTGCAGCTCGTTGATCTCCCGCTGCCCGTCCATGTGCTGGGCCTTCCACATCCACTGCTTGCCGACGATGTAGATCTCCATCGCGCCTGCGGGCGGACGATACAGGTCGAAGAACACCTTGGCGCCCCAGCCGAACATCACCATCGTGATGAGGAAGGGCACGATCGTCCACAGCAGCTCCAGTGCGAGCGCGCCGTGGTTCGCGATGCCGACTTCGTCCTTGTGCCGCCGCCGGTACTTGATGGCGAACGTCGTGACGAGCGTCGCAATCAGCAGCGAAAAGAACGCCGTGACGGCGAGCATGAAGAAATAGATGCCGTCAACGGAGGCCGCCTGGGCCGACGCCTGTTGCGGAAACAGCGGAAGGTTCGTGAACATCGTTAGGTTCGTGTAACGGTCACTGGGTCGCGCCTGCGCAGGGCCGCGCGCTCGCGACGGAGACTGACGACGAGAAACGAGAGAAACGCCAGCACCGTCGCGACGGCCCCGATCCGCACAGCCTGGATCGCGCTGGCGCCGTACTTCCCCGTTGCCGGGTCGTAGTGGTAGCAGAGCATCAGGGCGCTGTCCATGACCGATCCGATCCGTTCGTCCGACGCCTCGATGAGGCCGAAGCGGAGGTCGCGCGGCGAGAACTCAATCCCGTAGAAATACTTCGAGATGATGCCCCGCGGCGTCACGATCTCGATCCCCGCGCCGTGGGCGTACTGCTTGATCTTCTCGTCGAACGCATACCGGAACCCGACCGCGGCGGCCAGGGCCCGGATGTTCTCCTCACGCCCGGTCAGGAAGTGCCACCCCTGCGCCGTGCCGGGTCGGTTGTATCGCTCGACATACGCCTGCTTCTTCTGCGCGGCAAGGCCGGGCGTCTCCTTCGGATTGATGCTCACGGCGACGACGTCGTACTCGCGGCCGATGTCGAACTTCAGCACGCCGAGCGCACTCACGACGCCGTTCAGCACCTGCGTGCAGAGCATCGGGCACTCGTAGTAGACCAGCGCCAGCACCACCGGACGCTTGCCGAAGAAGTCCCCCAGCTTCACGTCCCGCCCCTCGTCGTCCTTGAACGGCAGATCGAGCGGGAGCTGCGCATTGAGGCGCTGGTCGATGCCGACCTGGCTCAGGAGCCCGGGCTTTGCGGCCGTGGGGTCCCCGGGCGCGCCGGATCCCGGCACGGACGCCTGGGCGTGCGCCGCGGCAGGAGCGCCTGCCAGTGCGGCCGCCATCGCGAGCGCCGTTGCCGTGTTCCAAAAAAGCTTCACGAAATCCTGTAACCGTTACTTGATGTTCCTGCCGCCGGAGGCTTCACCGTACGCCTGACGTCCTGTTCCCGCGGCCGCGTGGCCCTGCGCGTCCGCGCGCACCGGCAGCCCCCGCGCGGCCAGCAGCTTCTTCGCCTCGGCGACCGGAATATGCGTCACGCCGCCGATCTGATCCACCCAGCCGTAGCCGTCGAGCGCCCGCGTCTCTTCCGCCCGGAACTTCGCCAGGGCTCCCGGCTCGTCGGTCAGGAGCTGCGGGCCCGCCGGCATCTGGCCCGCGGGCCGGGCGAGCGGCGAAATCTGCGGGTCACGCGCGGCAGCCTGCCCCACGAACACCTTGAAGATGCCGCCGACAATGAGCGCGCAGACGACGACGGTGACGAAGAGCCCGGCACCGAACTTCAGCACCGTGCCGACGTCGATGTCGGCGTCCTCGTGTGCGACATCGGCGTTGTGCGTCTCGTCGTCCACGCCGTGCGCGTGCGAATGCGGGTCAGTGGACGTCATGGGCGAACGCCTCCTTGAAGAACGGATCGTTCAGGGGCAGCAGCGGCCGGCTGCGCAGCTGACGCGCGAACAGGAACAGCCAGACGCCCACGAGCCCTGCCGGAATCGCGAGATCCATCCAGTGCAGCGGGAATCGTCCGGGCCCCGCGCTCGGCTCGACGAGCCACACGAGATCCGCAAATCGGAAAATCAGCACAATCGTGGCGACCGCGGCCAGCAGGTGCGGGCGCCGCTTGAGATCGCGGGAGAGCAACAGCGCGAACGGCAGCACGAAGTGGCCCAGGAGAATCGCCACCGAGACGTACTGCCAGCCTCCCTGCAGCCGCGTCTGGAAGAACGGCACCTCTTCCGGCAGGTTCCCGGCCCAGATGATCAGGAACTGCGAGAACGAGAAGTAGGCCCACAGCATCACGAACGCCAGCAGGAACTTGCCGAGGTCGAGGAAGTGCCGCGAGTTGAGGTACGTCGTGTACGGCGGCGTCCCCGTAAGGCGCGAGAGCATGAGGATGACGAACGCGAAGCCGGTGAGCCCCTGCGCGGCGACGAAGATGAAGCCGTAGATGGTCGAGAACCAGTGCGGCTCGAGCGACATCACCCAGTCGGTGGACGCGAACGTGATCGTGAGGACATACACCACCAGGCCCGGGGCGCTGACGACGCGGAAGCGGCGTGAGTCGGCCGGGGTGACGGCCAGCTCGCCGCGGTCCTGGGCGGCCGACCACCGGCTGAGGAGCCACGCGCCGCCGATCCAGATCGCGAAATAGAGCACCGCGCGCGCGATGAAGAAGGGCACGTTCAGATACGCCGCCTTCATCTGCAGGATGTGATCGGCCTGGACCACTTCCGGACGAGCCCACATGTAGAGGCGCGGAAGCCCGAAGAGCAGAGGGACGAACACCAGTGCGACATACGGGAGGTTGCGGCTCGCGGCCTCGAAGATGCGGCGTCCGACCAGGCCCCACTGGCCACCCGACATGTGCTGGAGCATCAGCAGGGCGAGCGGGCCGAGCGAGAGCCCGAGGCAGAAGAGGAACCCGATGAGCCACGACCGGAAGAACTGGTCGGGGTTCTGGAGCGCCCCCACGCCGCCAGCCAGCAGCCCGATCGCGCCCACGACGAGCGCCCGCTGCTGCAGCCGGGCGAGGGCCGGCACGTCGGTGTTCACAGCGTGTGTATCCATGCGATCGTCAAATGCCTCTGCCACCGTCGTCTTTCAAAGGGACGTCCCTGACGCTCAGTGAGCGCCCGCGGGCTTCTCGCCGCCCGCCTCCGCACCGCCCGGCTGCGGCACCTTTGCCGGATCGCCGCCAGGCACGTCCGCCGCCGTCGCGTGCTGGCTGAGCTGCAACGCGCGGATGTACGCGACGATCGCCCACCGGTCGCGCGGGGTGATCTGCGCGCGGTAGTCCGGCATGACGCCGAAACCGTTCGTCATGACGTCGAAGAAATACCCGGCGTCGGTCTGCCGCAGCCGCTCGATATGGAACGACGGGGGCTGGCGATAGCCGCGCTGGACCACCATGCCGTTGCCCGCGCCCGTACCGCCGTGGCAGGGCGTGCAATAGATGTTGAAGCGTTCCTGCCCGCGGTCGAGCACCTGCGCGTCCACCGCGAAGGGCAGGTCCTTCAGCGTGACCTTGTTGACCTTGCCCGTGAAGAACCCCTCGTCCTCCTGCAGCGTGCCCCGGGCCACGGTGCCCTCGATGCGCGGGCGGGCGCTCGACCCGTCGGCAAACAGCGAACTCGGACGCAGGCCGCGGTACTTCGGCTGGTTGTGCATGTCCTGCCGGCACCCGGCCGCGGCCACGAGCGCGAGGCCGATGCCGATCGATGCCAGACGGCGCCTATTCCTCGACGTCATTGATCTCTCTCGCTCCGAGGCCCTGAAGGAACGCGCGCGTCCCCTCGTGGCTGAACTTCGGATCGCTTGCTTCAATCGCCAGGAAGAACTTGTCCTGGCTCGCGTGCTCGGTGAATCGCGCCACGTTGAACACCGGGTGATACGGCATCGGCAGGCCGTTCAGGAGGAACATGCCGAAGACCGCCGCGAGCGCTGCGAACAGAATCGTCAGCTCGAAGGCCACCGGCACGAACATGGGCCAGCTCAGATACGGCCGTCCGCCGATGTTGAGCGGATACGCGAACTTCGAGACCCACACCTGCAGGCCGAGGCCGACGCAGAGGCCCGTGATCCCGCCGCCGAGCACGAGCAGCGGCACCCGCCGATCCTCGATGTGCATCGCCTCGAACGTCTCGTGGATCGGAAACGGCGAGTACGAGTCGAACACGCGGTACCCCTCGTCGTAGGTCCGGCGCGCGGCCTCGACGAGCGACGTCGGGTCGTCGAATTCCGCCATGACGCCGTAAAGCGCCGCTCGTGCTGGTGTGTGCTCCATGGCTCAGCTCGCGCTCAGTGCGCCTTGCCCCCCCGCACCTTCGCATCCGGCACCATCGTCCGCATCTCGAAAATCGAGATCATCGGCAGCACGCGAATGAAGAGAAAGAACAGCGTGATGAACAGGCCGATCGTGCCGACAAACGTCATGATGTCCCACCGCGTCGGCCAGTACATCCCCCATGACGAGGGAAGGAAATCCCGGTGCAGGCTGGTAACGACGATGACGAAGCGCTCGAGCCACATGCCGACGTTGACGATCATCGCGATGACGAAGAGCATCGCCGGCGACGTGCGGATCCGCTTGTTCCAGAGCAGCTGCGGTGTGAGGCCGTTGCAGAGGATCAGCGTCCAGTAGAACGCCGCGTACGGCCCCGTCATCCGGTTCCAGATCATGAAGCTCTCGTACTGGTTCGCGCTGTACCAGCCGAAGAACGCCTCCATCACGTAGCCGTAGAACACGATGAGCCCGGTCACGAGCAT
>JANPJN010000346.1:0-2114 GCA_031425515.1 Acidobacteriota bacterium
CGGCGCGTCAGCCGCGCTGCACGGCGCGGATCTGCTGGCCCTGGGGTTCAATGTGTCGCAGGTCGTGCACCTCTACGGCGACGTCTGCCAGGCCGTCACGCAACTCGCCATGGAGCAGGACGCGCCTGTGACGGTCCTCGAGTTCAAGACACTCAATCGCTGCCTCGATACCGCCATCGCCGAGTCCGTAACTGAGCATGCGCGGCTGACGGCGTCCAAACGCTCAGACGAGGAGGTCGAGCGGCAGGGCCACGCGGCGCACGACCTGCGCGACCAGCTCACGACGGCACTCCTCGCATTTCAGATGCTCAAGCGGGGCGACGTGCCGGTGAATGGCAGCACCGGGGCGGTTCTCGGTCGCAGCCTGGCCACGCTCCGCGACCTCATCAGCAACGCGCTCTCGCAGGTGCGCCTTGCAGCCGGCGCGACGCAGCGAGAGCGTCTGGCCGTGCGCACCTTGATCGAGGATGTCGCCGCCGGCAGCGCGCTCCATGCGGAGTACCACCACGTGCACTTCAAGATGGACCCGGTGGACCCCGGGATCTTCGTCAGCGGCGACGCGCAACTGCTGTCGTCGGCGCTGATGAACCTGGTGACCAACGCCTTCAAATACACCCCGCGAGGCGGGCATGTGACCCTGCGTGCGTCGGTCGCCGACCGGCGGCTGATCGTGGACGTGGAGGACGAGTGCGGGGGCATCCCGCCGACGACGGGCGATCCGTTCGAACCATTCGGGGATCGGCGCGGCCCAGACCGCTCTGGCCTCGGGTTGGGTCTCTCGATCGCCCGCAAGGCCATGCGGGCACACGGTGGAGACATCCGCATCCGCGACAAGCCGGGGTTCGGCTGCGTCTTCACGATCGAGATGCCGCTCGAGAACGACTCCGCCGCCCTGACTGCCGGCGCCGTCTGACCCTCGCGGCGAATCAGTCCACGTTCGCGAGCGGAGACTCGGCAGGCCCGGAGATCACGCTGCCGTCCGTCTTGAAGCGCGACCCGTGGCAGGGGCAATCCCACGTTCGTTCGGCGGTATTCCAGGCAACGGTACAGCCCATGTGCGTGCAGATGGCGGAACGGAGCGTGGTCGCTCCCTTCTCGTCGCGGTAGGCCGCCACTTTCGCACCCCCTCGCTCGATCACCTTTCCCTCGCCGCGCCGGACCGCGCGCAGCGACCGCCCTTCGACACCGGCAAAGCGATCCCGAACGAGATAGTACGGATAATCGACGTTCTCCTTCACGTACTCCCAGAGCCCTCTGCGGACGGCAGCCCTCCCCGGCTCGAAGAGATCCGCCCAGGGGTTCTTCAGCCCGAGAATCGCGTCCGCAGACATCATGGCGCCCAGCGTGCCGAACGTCATGCCATTGCCCGAGAAGCCCGTCGCGGCGTACTGATGGTCCGCCATCGCGCCGATGTACGGCAGCCCGTCGGGTGTTTCGATCACCTGCCCTGACCACCGGTGGGTCAGCTCCACGCCGGGCACCAGCTTCTTCAACAGCCGCTCCAGCCGCTCGTAGCACGCATTCGTGTCGGCCGTCTGTCCGGTCTTGTGATCCTCCCCTCCGAAGATCACGATGTCGTGGTCGCGACGGGGCTCGATCCTCAGGTACCGATACGGCTCGGCGGTGTCCCAGTAGAGCGCGTCTGGCACGGCGCCGCGCGCCACGCGGCCCGCAACCGCGTAGCTCGTATAGAGCGCCAGCTTCGTCTGGAACACCGTCGCCCCCGCGAGATTGCTCACCCCCACCACGGGGTTGTGCGTGGCGATGACGAGGTCGTCGCAGGTGAGAGTGCGGCCGTTTACCTTCACGCCGAGCGGCGCATCGGAGAACTCCCCGGCCTCGCTGTGTTCGAAGATCGTGCCGCCACGCGCGGTGATCGCACGGGCCAGCCCGGCGAGGTAGCGGCGGGGATGGAAGCGCGCCTGATTGGCGAACCGCACACCGGGCGCGCCAGCGAACGGCACGTCCTCTACGAACGCCGCATCGAAGCCGAGATCGTGGGCGAGCGCGGCCTCCTCCCTGAACGCGGCGGCTTCGTCGTGACGGCTCTGCCCGGCGGGCGCATGGAGGTATCCGTCCACCCACTCGAAGGCACAGTCGATCTGTTCGTCCTG
>JANPJN010000347.1:0-2785 GCA_031425515.1 Acidobacteriota bacterium
CGCGTGCCGGCGAAGCCCCGAAGCTCCGGGACGCCGAAGTTGGCGCGGTTGAGGATGTTGAAGCCCTCGATCCGGACTTCCACGCGGCCGTTCCCGCCAATCGCCGCGAGGCGGGCCGACTTTGCGAGCGACACATCCAGCGTTCGGAGGTTGGGCCCGATCAGGTCGCCCCGTCCTGTGTTTCCGAACGTCCCGGCCGCCTGCAGCATGAAGGCGGCCGGATTGAACCACTGATCCACGCGGCCGAGCACGGCGTTGTCCGGACCGTAGCCGGGCGCGTAGCTCGGGCGGTCCTGGCCGATGCCGGGGCCGCGCGACGGGTTCCACTGCGAGCGCGACCGGTTGGTCTGCACGAACACCGTCAGCGGGCTCCCGCTCCTCATCGTCCAGATCCCCGACAGGTTCCATCCCCTGAGGATGGCGCCGGTGACGCCGGTCGCCGAGGCGGGTGACGGGATCGCCCATGTGAGGTTGGCGACCCAGTTGTGCCGGATGTCGAAGTCGGACGGCCCCTTGTTGTACCCCGGCACGAACTCCGGCAGCGCCGAGGTCGTGCCGTTGGTTGCATCCGAGAAGAAGGTGGACGCCTGGGTCGTGTCCACGCTCTTCGAGAACGTGTAGGACGACTGCGCCGAGAGCCCCGCCGCCAGGCGCCGGTGCGCTTCGAGGATCAGGGCGTTGTACCAGGATTCGCCGTCGCTGCTCTTCAGCTCAATCGTCGAGAAGGCGGGGTTGATGCGGGGCGTTCCGGCGGCGATGAAGGGGCCGCCGTCGGCTGCCGTCCCTGTCGGCTGCGCGAGGTTGACGTCGGCGCTGCGCAGCAGGTGCCGTCCGCGCGAGCCGGCATAGCCGACCGTGACGGCCGTCCGCCAGCCGATGTCGCGCTGGGCGCTGGCGTTGAAGACGTGGACCCGCGGCGTCTGCAGGTCGTACTGAATCGGCCGCATCGAAATCGCGCTCGCCCTGTCGAACGGGGGAGCGGGGAATGTCGGATTGACGATGACCGGTCTCGGCGTGAAGGGCGGGTTGGTGACTGTGACGATCAGGTTCTGATGGCTGTTGGTATTGAAGTAGAGCCCGTACCCGCCGCGCAGCGACGTGCGTCCGTCGCCGAAGACGTCCCACGCGAATCCGCCGCGCGGAGACACGTTCGTATAGGTCGGGTTCTTGTAGAGAGGACCGATGGTCGGCTGCGACGCCGTTAGGTCCGGCAGCGCGGAGTCGCGATTGTAGCGCTCGCGCGGCAGCGTCGAGAACTCGTAGCGCAGCCCGCCGTTGAGCGTCAGCCGTCGGCCGATCCGCACGTCGTCCTGCACGTAGAAACCGAAGAGGGTGAAGCGCCAGTAGCGGTCGAAGACGGCCGCCGGCGTGAGGCCCACGAAGGTGGCCGCGCGGCCAGCGAGGAAGGTGTTCAGATCGGCGAACGTGAAGATGCCCAGAGAGAACGTGGGGTTCACCATGTTGTCCTGGTAGCGCTCGACGAGCGCTCCTGCCTTGAACGTCTGACGGCCGCGCGTGTGGACCATGTCGTTCTGCACGCTGAAGACGTTCTGCACCAACCGCAGGTTGCCGGAGCTCTGCGGGCCGAAACGCCGGAGGCCGCCGATGTCGATGTTCCCTCCGAGGTCGCGGGTGGCGATGAAGGGGGCCAGCGGCTGCGACGTGTTCGCCTCGATGTTCTGGCCGATGCGCGTGCGGCTGAACCCGATTCGTGCGGTGTTGAGCGTCCGTGCCGAGAGGATCTGGCGGTATTCGCCGGTGAAGAACTGATTGCGCGAGATGAAGGTGCGCGGGAACTGCGGGTAGTCGGTCGGCAGGAACTGCTGCGCATCGTCCAGCGTGTAGCGCGCGAAGACCTGGCGGTTTGGCGAGGGATTGAAGTCGAGGCGTCCCTGTACGAAGTGCTGGTCGAGCGTCTGGTTGAAGGGGAACGTGTAGGAGGCCAGGCCCTGCCCGAGGCGCGGCCCGTTTGCGCGCGGGAACTCCGCGAGGTATGGCGCCACCGCGGGGCTGACGCCGACCGTGCCCGACGGCAGGATCCCGTTGCGCGCATCATCGTCGGGCACCACGGTGGACACCGTTCTGCCGAGCCGCTCGACCAGGCCCTCGTAGCCGAGGAAGAAGAAGGCGCGATCCGTCGCGAGCGGACCGCCGAAGGTGCCCCCGAACTGATTGCGGGCGAAGTCAGGCTTCGCGCCGGCGTCGAAGAAGTTCCTCGCGTCGAGCGCGTCATTGCGGTGGTACTCGAAGAGACTGCCCGAGAGCGTGTTGGTGCCGGATTTGGTCAGAACGTTGATCTGCCCGCCCGAGTTGCGGCCGAACTCCGCGCTGTAGGCGTTGGCCTCGACGCGGAACTCGCGGATCGTGTCCATACCGAGCGCGGTGCCGGCGGCACTGCCCGCGGGCCCGTTGGTGAAGTCGTTCTGGAGCGTGCCGTCCAGCAGGTAGACGTTCGAGCGGGGATCCTGTCCGTTCACGCTCATGCCGAGACCGTGGGCGACCGCGGAGCCGCCGTCGCGATGCGGGAAGGCGTTGACGCCGGGCTGGAGCAGCGCAAGGTCGGTGTAGTTCCGGCCGTTCAGGGGCAGGCGCTCGATGGCCTCCGCGCCGACGAGGTAACTCAGCTCGGAGGTCGACGTGTTGACGACCGGCACGCTGCCCGAGACGACATCGGTGATGGCGAGGTCGCCGACCTGCAGCGTGATCGTGAGGTTGAGAGTGGCGGCGACCGGCACGTCGAGGCCGCGGCGCTCCTGCGGCTTGAAGCCGGCGAGCTCCGCACGCA
>JANPJN010000348.1:0-2570 GCA_031425515.1 Acidobacteriota bacterium
GGGGCCTCCCGCACGAACTCCTCGACGAATCCCGTGATCCCCTTGTTCAGCAGGTTGTCGCCCAGATACATCACGAACGGCTCGCGGCCGAGGAAGGGCTCGCTGATGAGGACGGCATGGGCAAGACCGCGGGGCGCGTCCTGCTCGATGTATGTGATCCGCACGCCCCACGTCGATCCATCGCCGACGGCGGCGCGAATCTCCGCCTGCGTCTCGCCCACGACGATCCCGATGTCCCGGATGCCGGCCTCGGCGAGCGCTTCGATCCCGTAGAAGAGCACCGGTTTGTTGGCGACCGGCACGAGCTGCTTCGCGCTCGTATACGTCAGCGGGCGGAGGCGCGTCCCCTTGCCTCCGCTCAGGATCAACCCCTTCATCGTCCGCCCTGCTGGCCGCCGAAGGCCCCGAACAGGTTCGAGAACGTGCCAATCCCCGCCAGCGTGAACGACAGGTTGAACCGCTTGTCCTGCTGTAACCCGTAGGCTGCCAAGCTGCCTCCGTAATTGAACGTCTGATACTCGACCGCGATGCCGCAGCACTGGGAGTTGAAGTATCCCGTGTAGCGCTGCTGGAGGAACGAGTCGCGCTTGAGATCGTAGCTGAAGACGTAGCTCCCGCCGACGCGCCCCCCGGCGCCGCGGAGATTTGCGCTCGCGTTCAGGTAGTTGGTCGCCCCGGCCTCGCTGTTGAAGCCCGGAAGATCGCGGATGAAGCGGCGCTGGCTCCACCCGCCGCTCGCCTGCAGCCAGCCGGCGGTGCTGACGCTGCCGTTGGCCGCCAGCGTCCGCAGCGTCTTCGCCGTCGGGTCCCACTCCGTGCGGAAATCTCCCTGCATCCGGTCGGTCGGCGCCCCGCGCACCTGCAGCGCGACAGGGGAGAAATGCGTCGGTGCGGTCCCGGTCGTGTAGCTGCTCTGGTACTGCCGGTCGTACTGCGCCGCCCGCGTGTTGGTGTAGTAGCTCTGCGACACGGTCGCGGTCAGGATTTCGCGCGACGTCTCTTTCTTCGCATACAACCGGTTGGCCAGCCCGTAATTGACCCGGGTGGTTCCGCCGACGATGTAGTCCGGCCCTTCGAGCTGGACGATGCGGTTGAAATTGTCCACGGCCGTGACGCGCTGGATCGAGAAAGTGGGCTCGACCACGTGCTTGAACTTCTGGGCGTAGCCGTTGTCGGGCGTGTTCCAGATGCGGTTCAGCACCGGGCCGGTCACGCGCGTCTGGAAGTCGAACAGGCGACGGCCGATCCCCTCCGGAATCTGCGCACCGGTCGCGTTGAGGCTCTCGCTCCAGTAGGTGGCGCGCCAGCTGACCGTGGAGTTCAACGTCAGGAACGGCCAGCGGGTGAAGGGAATCCGCAGCGTCGGATTGACGTCCATCCGGCTCAGTCCCTGGTCGCGCGTGCGGATCTTGTTCGTGGTCGTGCTGCGGGCGAGCGTGACGTATTCGCTGTTGACGCCGAAGTACAGCGGCGTCGCGCCGATCTTGCGTTCACCACGGCCGAACGAGATGCGGGGGACTGACCCGGTGGTCGCGAATGTGGCGGTGCCCTCGAAGTAGTCGTTGCGGTCGGCGGTCGCGCTGAGCGAATACGGCCCCCAGTTGCCCGAGAGGTTTCCGCCGAAGCGCCGCGTCCGCCGTGTCGCGTCGTAGATGTTCTGCTGGTAGCGCTGCTGCGAGACGATGCTGGAGTAGTAGTCGACGTTGGCGCGGGCGTGCAGGTTGAAGGGGAGCCGCTGGGAGAGGTCTCCTGCGATCGTGTAGCTGCGCTGGCCCGGGTAGACGCTCGCCGTGCCGCCTGGCTGCTGGAACGTCGTTTCGTGCTCGTTCAGCACCGACATCCGACTGTTGCCGGAGGAGCCGGAGCCGAGGACGTACCGGTACTCGCCGCCGACGCCCTGCCCGGTCTTCGAGAACCAGTCGTGGTAAACCGTCGCGTCCTGGCTGCGCGAGATTGCCCAGAAGAAGGCGTTGCTGATCGACTGCCCGCGCGCGGTCGTCGAGCCGTAGGTCGGGATGAGGAAGCCGGTGGCGCGGTCGTCCTCCTGAATCGGATAGTAGAAGATCGGCAGGTACATCACCGGCACGCTCTTGACGCGGAAGACGGCGTTGTTCAGGAGCGCGTAGTCGTCCAGCGTGATGGTGATGGAGCGCGACTGCATCTCCCACCGCGGCGTCGGCTGCACGCAGGTCGTGAAGTTGCCACGCACGAGGCGGTACTTCTTCGGTCCGACTTTGTGGATCTCGTCTCCGCGGAAGAGCAGGTCCGGCTCCTGCGACCCGAAGAGGTTCGGGTCGGCCTTGTCGCGCAGCACAGCCGTGCCGTTGGCCATGTAGAAGGTGCCGGTCCGGGTCTTCGTGTTGAACTCCATACGCTCGGCGTTGATCCGGTTGCCGCCCGAGACGAAGAGCACGTTGCCCGTGGCGATCACGCGCCCTTCGTTCTGGAAGCTCTCCATGTGATCGGCGAAGAGCTGCATCTCGTCGCAGTTGATCTGCACGGGGGCGTCGATGGTGCCCTCCAGGACGAAATGGTTCTCGTGCTCGTCGGCGACCTTCCGGAAGGTCATA
>JANPJN010000349.1:0-18561 GCA_031425515.1 Acidobacteriota bacterium
CGGCTGATGACGCCGCTGTCGGCCGACTGGAACCCGAGCGACGCCTTCTTCTGGATGAAGCGGGCGCCGATGTTCGACGTCATGATGATGATCGTGTTCTTGAAGTTCACCCGGTTGCCCAGCCCGTCGGTCAGGTGCCCATCTTCGAACACCTGCAGCAGGATGTTGAACAGATCCGGATGCGCTTTTTCGACCTCGTCCAGCAGCACCACGCAGTAGGGGCTGCGCTTCACCTTCTCGGTCAGCTGCCCGCCCTCCTCGTGCCCGACATAGCCCGGAGGTGACCCGATCAGCTTCGACACCGAGTGCTTCTCCATGTACTCCGACATGTCGAAGCGGATGAGCGCGTGGTCGCTGCCGAACAGGAAGTTCGCGATCGCCCGCGCCAGCTCGGTCTTGCCGACGCCAGTCGGGCCGAGGAAGATGAAGCTGCCGACGGGCCGCGTCGGCGCCTTCAGCCCGGCGCGCGAGCGCCGGATCGCCCGCGACAGCGCCGAGATCGCCGCCTCCTGCGAGACGACGCGCTTGTGCAGCGCCGCTTCCATGTGCAGCAGCTTGTCGCTCTCGTCCTGGTTGATCGACGTCATCGGCACGCCGGTCCACTTCGCCACGACCTCGTCGATCTCCGCCTTGCCGACGACGACGCGGCGGGCGCTGGACTTCACGTCGAACTTCTCGCGCACGAACTGGAGATTCTCGCGCGCCTGCACTTCCTGCTCGCGGTAGAACTGCGCCCGCTCGAAGTTCTTCTCGGAGACGGCCGTCTCCATGTGCTCGACCGCCACCCGGATGCTCCGGTTGATCTCGCCGAACTCCTCGCTGTAGCCCGCCTCGCGCAGCTTCGCGCGCGCGCCGGCTTCGTCCACGAGATCGATCGCCTTGTCGGGCAGGAACCGATCGGTGATGTAGCGGCTCGACTGGTAGACCGCCGCCTCGATCGCCTCGGGCGTGTACTCGACGTGATGGAAGCTCTCGTACCGGTCCTTCACGCCCATCAGCACTTCGATCGTTTCCTTCTCGCTCGGCGGATCGACCTTGATGGCCTGGAAGCGCCGTTCGAGCGACCGATCCTTCTCGATGTACTTCCGATACTCCGACGGGGTCGTCGCGCCGATGCACCGGATCTCGCCGCGCGAGAGCGCGGGCTTCAGGATGTTGGCAGCGTCGAGCGACCCCTCGGCCGAGCCCGCGCCGACGAGCGTATGCAGCTCGTCGATGAACACGATGATGTTCGGGTTCTCGGTCAGCTCCTTCATGATCGCCTTGAGGCGCTCTTCGAACTGCCCGCGATACTTCGTCCCGGCGACGATGAGCGAGATGTCGAGCGCCAGCAACCGCTTGTCGGCGAGGAAGTGCGGCACATCGCCGTACACAATCTTCTGCGCGAGCCCCTCGACGATGGCGGTCTTGCCGACGCCGGGCTCGCCGATCAGCACGGCGTTGTTCTTGGTGCGGCGGCAGAGCACCTGCTGCACACGCTCGATCTCGAGGTGGCGGCCGACCAGCGGATCGAGCTGGTTCTTCATCGCCGCCTCGGTCAGGTCGCGGCTGAACTCGGCGAGCAGCGGCGTCTCCTTCACCCGCGTCAGCGTCGTCTTTTCGTTGAGCAGCGCGACGATGTCTTCGCGGACCGTGTTGAGGCGCATCCCCTTTTCCATGAGGATCGTCGCGGCGACCGAGCGCTCCTCGCGGAGGATCCCGAGCAGGAGATGCTCGGTCCCGATGTAGTTGTGCAGGAGCCGGTCGGCCTCTTCGGCGGCGAACTGCAGCACGCGCTTGGTTTCCGCGCTGAACGGGATCTCGACCGACGTGGACACCTTTTCGCGAAAGACCGTCCGCCCTTCGATTTCCTTGCGGATGCTTTCGAGGGAGAGGTGGGATCGGGCGAAGATCCGGCTGGTGAGCCCCTTCCCCTCCCGGATCAGCCCGAGCAGGAGGTGTTCGGTCTCGATCGAAATGCTTCCGAGCTGGCTGGCCTCATATCGCGCGAAGAAAAGCACGCGCCGCGCCCGTTCCGTGTACCGTTCGAACATCCGGTTGTACCTATGTGGAAGGAGGGACTTGCCTTGGAGCCATTATACGGCACCAGGCCGTCACCGACCAACGAGTTTCGCGCCTAAGTGGCGCGGATTACAGCAGTTAGCTTCGCCGACCCGGCCGCTGCCGCCCGGTCTTCTTTTCGGCTCCGCGCCGCCCGCGGATTACAATGGCCGCCGGGATTATCGACAAGGAGCCTTCAGGTGAAACGAATCTGCACATTGGTTATGACGCTGCTCGCCGCGGCCACGTTCGTGGCCGCCCAGGGAGACCGCCCGTCCAGCCCCGCAGGGTCCTCCGCGACCCAGCTCGGTGAGAAGGGCAAGTGGATCGAGATTACGGCCGGCCGGCCAATCAAGCGCGGGCGCGCCCTCTGGGGCGCAGGCGCCGACTACGGCAAGACCATGCGCGGCAACGCCCCTCTCTGGCGGGCCGGGGCCGACGTCTCGACGCGGCTCAAGACCGATGCGCCGTTGACCATCGGCGGCAAGCCGGTGCCGGCGGGCGAGTACAGCCTCTTCATCGATCTGAAGTCCGCCACCGAATGGACGCTCGTCGTGTCGTCGTGGGGCGCGAAGACGAGCGGCGGCGACACCCGGAAGGATGCCCTGTGGGGGGCCTACAGCTACACCCCCGACAAGGACGTGGCCCGCGTGGCCATGAAGGTGGACACGCTGCCGTTTGCGATCGACCAGCTCACCTGGAACTTCGCCGACGTCACGGCCACCGGCGGCCGGATTGTGCTCCTGTGGGACACGGTCGCGGCCAGCGCCCCTTTCAGTGTGGGGAAATAACGGGTTCCAGGTCCGCGGTCCACGGATCCGACCAGGGGCCGGGTTCTGGGGTTCGACGACGTTCCGGGTTCGAAGGTCGGGGTCCGCGGTCTGAGCATGCCAGCTTCCGTGCAGAGTAGCCGCACCGCGGCACGGGCGTCCGCGCTCGTGGCCGCGGGCATTCTGCTCAGCCGGATCGCAGGGCTCGTCCGCGTCAGTGTCTTTGCCCACTACTTCGGGCAGCGGTCGGATGCCGCCGACGCGTTCAACGCGGCCTTCCGGATTCCGAATCTGCTCCAGAACCTCTTCGGGGAGGGGGCCCTCTCGGCCTCCTTCATTCCGGTCTACTCGGGCATGCTGTCGCGCGGCGATCAGGACGCCGCCGATCGGGTCGCGCGCACAATCTTCGTCCTCCTGTCGCTGGTCACCTCGGTGGTCGTGCTGCTGGGCCTGTTCCTGGCGCCCTACTTCATCGATGTCATCGCGCCAGGCTTCGACGGCCCCAAACGGCACCTCACCGCGACGCTCGTCCGCATCCTCTTCCCCGGGGCCGGCCTGCTGGTCGTCTCCGCCTGGTGCCTGGGCATCCTCAACAGCCACCGGAAATTCTTCATCTCCTATACCGCGCCGGTCATCTGGAATGCGGCCATGATCGCGACGCTCGTGATCTTCGGCGGCCACGAGGGACGGTCGCTCGACAGCCTCGCCATGTACCTCGCCGCCGGGTCGGTGGCCGGGAGCGCCCTCCAGTTCCTCGTCCAGGTGCCCGCCGTCCTCGGCGTCTTCTCGCACGCCGGCCGTGGCCCCCTGCTGACCATCACCCCGGGCGTTCGCGCGGTGGTCCGCAACTTCGGTCCCGCGTTCGTGAGCCGCGGCGTCGTGCAGGTGAGCGCGTATATCGATACGCTGCTCGCGAGCCTGCTGCCCACGGGCGCCGTGACGGCGCTGATGAATGCGCAGGTCCTCTACACGCTGCCCGTCAGCCTGTTCGGTATGTCGGTGTCGGCGGCGGAGCTGCCGGCGATGTCCGGCGTGAGCGGTGATGCGGCGGCCCGCGGCGAGGGGCTCCGGGCGCGCCTCGACCCGGCCCTGCGCCGCATCGCCTTCTTCGTTGTCCCCTCCGCCACTGCCTTCCTGGCCTTCGGCGACGTGATTGCCGCCGCCATCCTGCAGCACGGACGGTTCCGACCGGAGGATGCGACGTATGTCTGGGGGATCCTGGCCGGGTCGGCGGTCGGCCTGCTGGCGTCGACGCTCGGACGGCTGTATTCGGCGGCCTACTATGCGATGGGCGACACGCGCACGCCGCTGCGCTTCGCGGTTTTTCGCCTGACGCTCGTGACGGCCCTCGGCTACGTCTTCGCGCTCATCCTCCCGCAGCGGATCGGCCTCGACCCGCGCTGGGGCGCCGCGGGACTGACGGCTTCGGCCGGCATCTCCGGCTGGTGCGAGTTCGCCCTCCTCCGCTATACCCTCAATCGGCGGATCGGAAAGACCGCGGTCGGCGCCGGCCGGCTCGCACGACTCTGGACCGCCGCGCTCGCCGCCGCTGCCGTCGGCTGGTGGATCCGGTCGGCCAGCTTCGGCCTCCACCCGATCCCGAGAGCCGCGGCGGTGCTCATCCCCTTCGGCCTCGTCTTCCTCGGCCTCGCCGCAGCCTTCCGCGTTCCCATCCCCTCCCTGGGGAGAAAACGGTAATTCAAGGTTCTACGGGTTCAGGCCGGGCGAAGCCGTCCGTCCTCCAGACGGAGGACGCGGTCGCAGGCGGCCGCCAGGCGGGGATTGTGGGTGGCGATGAGCGAGGTGAGGCCGCGCTCTCGGTGCATCTCGCGCAGCAGCTCGTGCAGCGTGTCGGCCGTGTGCTCGTCAAGGTCGCCCGTGGGCTCGTCGGCCAGCAGCAGCGCCGGCTCCATCACCAGCGCGCGCGCAATCGCGACGCGCTGCTGCTCGCCGCCCGAGAGCATCCCCGGCCGATGCGCAAGGCGGTGCTCCAGCCCGACGCGGCGGAGCAGGTCCGCAGCGCGGGCCCGGCGCTCGACCGCCGGGCGGCGCGCGATGCGCATGGGCATCTCCGCATTCTCGAGCGCCGTGAATTCGGGCAGCAGGTGGTGGAACTGAAAGACGAAGCCCACATTGCGGTTCCGGAACGCCACGACATCGGCATCCGGCAGCGCGCTGACGTGGGTGTCGCCAATGTGCACGTCACCCTCGTCTACCGCATCGAGCCCGCCCATCACATGGAGCAGCGTGCTCTTCCCGACGCCGGACGCCCCCACCACCGCCACCATCTCGCCCCGCTCGAGCGTCACGTCCAGGTGCTTGAGGACGGGCAGCCGCTGCCCTCCGACCGGATAGCTCTTCGAGACGTCGATGACGGAGATGAAGGCCATTGTCAGCTCCCGGCCCCCGGCTGGCAGCTGGAAGCTGGCAGCTGATAGCTGACCGCTGATGGCTGATAGCTCTTCATTGATACCGCAACGCCTGCGCGGGATCGAGCTTCGCCGCCTGCCGCGAGGGATAGATGGTCGCGATCAGGCAGATCACCACCGCCGAGGCCAGGACGATCAGGAAGTCGAGGGGATCGAGGGTGAAGGGCACGTACGAGATCGAATAGACCTCGATCGGCACCCGAATGAGCTTGTAGTGATCGAGCACGTAGATGAGCGCGTAGCCCGCAATGGCGCCGCCGATGGTGCCGAGCAGGCCGATGATCAGCCCCTGCAGCATGAAGATCCGTCGGATGCTTCCGGCCGAGCTCCCCATCGTTTTCAGAATCGCGATGTCGCGGCTCTTTTCCATCACGAGCAAGATCAGCGAGGCGACGATATTGAGCGCGGCGACCATGACGATGAGCCCGATGGTGATGGAGATGGCCATCTTCTCGAGCCACAGCGCCGAGAAGAGTGCGCCGTTCAGATCCGCCCAGTCCTGCGCGAGGTAGCCGGGGCCGAGGCGGGAGGGGATGTCGTCGCTGACCTCCTGCGCCGCGAACATGTCGTCCAGCTTCAGTTCGATGAAATCCGGCTGCGTCCGTCCGAGCACCCGCTGCGCGACATCGAGCCGGACGAAGCCGTAGCCCGAGTCGTACTCGTACAGCCCGAGGCCGAATGTGCCCGCCACCGTGAACAGCCGCGGCCGCATCACGGGCCCGAACGGTGTCATGGTGCCCTCGGGCGTGATCACGCGCACGGGATCCCCCACCTGCACCTTGAGCGTCGCCGCGAGATCCTTGCCGATCAGGATCGCCGGCGTGGCGCCTTCGGGGGTCTCCAGCGCATCGAGCCCCCCGGTCAGCATGGCGCGCTCGATCTGTGTGACGGTCTTTTCCTGCGCAGGAATCACGCCCTTGACCTCGATGAAGGCTTCCCCGCCCCCGTCGCTCGTCAGCAGCGCCTTCCCCTGCACGATCGGCGCGGCGCCGACGACGTGCGGAACGCCGAGCAGCTTCTGCACCTCCGCCTGCGCGTCCGCGATGCCGCCGGCCTTCATCACGTAAACGTGCGCGGCGGAGCCCACGATCCGGTCGCGCAGCTCTGCCTGCAGGCCGGTCATGAGCGCCAGCGAGATGAGGAGCGCCATCACGCCGACCGCGACGCCCAGCACTGAAATCAGGGAGATGAGCGAGATGAAGGCCTGCTTCCGGCGCGCCAGCAGGTAGCGCAGCGCCACGAACAGCTCGAACGGGAGATCCATCAGCGCGCCGACCCGCGAGGCGTCACTTCGCCCTCATCAGCGGGAACAGGATGACGTCGCGGATGGAGAGACTGTTGGTCAGGAGCATCACCAGACGATCGATCCCCACCCCTTCCCCGCCGGCCGGCGGCAGGCCGTACTCGAGCGCGCGGATGTAGTCCTCGTCCATGGCGTGCGCCTCGGCGTCTCCGGCGGCGCGGTCGGTGAGCTGGGCCTCGAAGCGGCGGCGCTGCTCGGCCGGATCGTTGAGCTCGCTGAAGGCATTGGCGACCTCGAACCCGCCGATGTACAGCTCGAAGCGTTCCACCGTGTCGGGATCGTCCGGCTTCTGTTTCGAGAGCGGCGAGACCTCGGTCGGGAAGTCGTAGACGAAGGTCGGCTGGACGAGATCGTGCTCGTTGAGCCGCTCGAAAATCTCCGTCGCGATCTTGCCCGCACCGTACGACGACTGGACCTCGATGCCCAGTTGCCTCGCCAGCGCCGCGGCGCTCTCGCGGCCCCGCAGGTCTGCCTCGGCCACCGGCGTGCCGAGCCGTGCCGCCGCCGCCGCGCGCGCGCCCTCCCGGAGCGAGATGCGCCGATAGGGGGCCGCCAGCGAGATCTGGTGCTCGCCGAAGGTCACCACGTCGCTGCCGGTTGCGTCGCGCGCGCAGGTTGCGAGCATCGCCTCGGTCATGTCCATCAGCTCGAGGTAGCCGGTATACGCCTGGTAGAACTCGAGCATCGTGAATTCCGGGTTGTGCTGTGTCGAGATCCCCTCGTTCCGGAAGTTGCGATTGATCTCGTAGACCCGCTCGAGGCCGCCGACCACGAGCCGCTTCAGATACAGCTCCGGAGCGATGCGCAGGAACAGCTGCATGTCGAGCGCGTTGTGATGCGTGACGAACGGCCGTGCGAGCGCTCCGCCGGCGATCGGCTGCATCATCGGGGTTTCGACTTCGAGATAGCCGCGGGCGTTCAGAAAGCCGCGGATGGAGGCGAGCACGCGGCTGCGCACTTCGAACGTGCGGCGCGAGTCCGGATTGACGATGAGGTCCAGGTATCGCTGGCGGTACCGGATCTCCACGTCACTCAGGCCGTGCCACTTCTCCGGCAGCGGCACGAAGCACTTCACCAGGAACTGCAGCGCCGAGGCGAAGATCGTCAGCTCGTTCGTCTTTGTCCGGAACAGCGTGCCCGTCACGCCGATGAAGTCTCCGAAGTCGAGCAGCTTGAAAATGGCGAAATCGCGTTCCGACACGCCATCCTTCCGCACGTAGACCTGGATGCGCGAGCGGCCATCCGAAATGACGAGGAAGTTGGCCTTGCCGAAGTTCCGGATGCCCAGCACCCGTCCCGCCGTCGTCGTCGGCACCGGCTCCGCCTCCAGTTGCTCGGAGGACGTCGTGCCGTAGGCCCCGACGAGGTCGTCCACGGTGTGGGTGCGCTCGAAGGTGTGGGGATACGGCTCGACGCCGAGGCGGACGAGCTCTTCGAAATTGGCGCGGCGCTGGCGCAGCTGATCGGACTCGCGGTCTTCGGCCATGTCGGTGCTGACTACTCTCGCTTCAGGTCTTTGCGGACGGCGTCGAGGATGCCGTTGACGAACGGCACGGCCTCTTCGCCCGAATAGCTGCGGGCGAGCTCGATCCCTTCGTTGATGACCACGCGCACGGGCGTGTCGGGCTCGGCGAGCAATTCGTACACCGAGAGCCGCAGCACGATCCGATCGATCACCACCATCCGCTCGATGCGCCAGTTCTGGGCGTGCGCGGTGATGATGGCGTCAATCTCTGGCAGCCGGTCCAGCGTGCCGCGGACGAGCCCGTTCGCGAACGCCCGCATCGCCTCGCTCACGTCACCCGCGCTGTCGTGGGCGGGCCAGTAGGAATCGATGGCTTCGTATGCACTCGCCCGGCCGATCTCCACCTGGTACAGCATCTGGAGCGCCGCTTCGCGTGCCCGGCGGCGGCCGCTGTGATCCGCGGGGGCGGCCATTACTCCGACCCGCCGGCCGGCCCCGGCCTGAAGCCGAACGGGCGTGGCACGGCAGCCGCGCGGGCGGGCTTGCGTCCGAGGCGGCGGAAGAGCACGGCCATCTCGATGCCGGCGGCGGCCGCTTCCCAGCCCTTGTTGTCGCGGCCGGGCCCGGCGCGCTCGTCCGCCTGCGCCTGCGAGTCGGTCGTCAGCACCCCGAAGGCGATCGGCACGCCGGTGCTGGTCGAGGCGTCCATGATGCCCTGCGCCACGGCCGACGAGATGTACTCGAAGTGCGGCGTCGCGCCGCGGATGACGCAGCCGAGCGCGATCACGGCATCGAAGCGACCGGTGGAAGCGGCGTATCGAGCCGCCTGGGGCAGCTCGAACGCGCCCGGCACTTCGAGCACATCGATGTCGTCGGGCGAGGCCCCGGCCTCTTCGAGCGCCATGCGCGCGCCTGCGCGCAACGCGTCGGTAATCGACGGATTGAAGCGGGAGACGATGACGGCGAATCGGTAGCCGGCGGCGGCAGGCAACCCTGCCGGCGGGGTCGTGGAGTCGGTATGGCGCACGGCGTTATTGTCCCTTGAACTCCGCCTTGCGCTTCTCGAGAAACGCCCGGGTCCCTTCGCGCATGTCGTCGGTCGTCGAGACGAGCCCGAACAGCGTGGCTTCGAAGGCCTGGGCATCCGCGAGTGACATCTCGAGCCCCCTGTGCACGGCCTCGAGGATGTAGCGCACCGCGACAGGCGGCTTCGACGCCAGCGCACCCGCCAGCGTCCGGGCCTCCGGCATGAGCTCACCGGCGGGCAGCACGCGATTGACAAGGCCGATCCGCAGCGCCTCGGCCGCCGAAATCTGCTGGCCCGTGAGGAGCAGCTCCAGCGCAAATCCACGGCCAACGAGCCGGGCGAGCCGCTGCGTCCCGCCGTACCCGGGAAGGAGGCCGAGATTGATCTCCGGCTGCCCGAGCTTTGCCGTCTCCGACGCGAAGCGGATCGTGCACGCCATGGCCAGCTCGCATCCGCCGCCAAGGGCGTAGCCATTGATGGCCGCAATCACGGGCTTGCCGAGCGTCTCGATCAGGTCGAACACCTGCTGCCCCTGCATCGCGTGCTCGCGGCCACCCGTCGGGGTCTGCACGGACAGCTCGTTGATGTCCGCGCCGGCGATGAACGACTTCTCTCCAGACCCGGTGATGATGACGGCCCGCACGGCAGCGTCCGCACGAAAGCCGAGCAGCGCGCGGCGCAGTTCGTCGATCGTCTGGGTGTTCAGCGCATTCAGCACGGCCGGGCGGTTGACCGTGACGATCGCGACGGAGTCGGCCTGTTCGACGAGGAGGGTGTCGAACGGTGCGGGCGTGGTGCCGGTCATGACTGCGGTCCGCCTCGAAGGGAGGGAAATTTCAGTATACCCCACCACCGCGCGAGCCCTCCCGCCGCGACCGCGGCCACGGCGCCCAGACAATCGGCGAGCACGTCGAAGGCGTCCGGCGAACGGCCAGGTACGAAGGCCTGATGGATCTCGTCCGATGCGCCGTAGAGGGTGGCCAGCGCGATCGCTGCCGCGGCGCGTCCCCACGTGATGCCGACGATCCGGCCGCCAGCCAGCGCCCGCAGCAGCACGGCCCCCAGCAGCGCGTACCCGAGCCCGTGTCCGGACTTGTCGGACATGCCGCCTGGCAGCCCCTGCAGATCGGGAATGGAGGAGGCGGCGAAGATCAGCGCCATCTGCAGCGCGACAGGGCCCCAGAGCCAGGCGGGGGTGCGCAACCGCCCTCGGAGCGAGGGCTCGCTCACAGCGGCAGCGGGTACATCAGCCAGCCGAGCACGACGGCCGCCGCGATGAACCCGCCGAACATCATGGCGCCGGTGCGGACCTGCGCACGGGGCTCGTCGCGCAGCAGCACGGCGAAGACCAGCGACACGAAGAACGCGAAGAGCACCAGCAGGAGGAGATGGCTCGTCACTTCCGGCCCATCGCGATGTCGAAGGCGTCGAGCACGACCAGCGCGTTCAGCAGGCCGGCGACGATCAGGAAGCAGTTGCCGTACTCGTAGGTGACGGCGGTGACCGTACCGGACCCCGCGTCCACGAAACGTGCAAGGATCCACGGCGCCCCGATGCCAAGATCGGCAAGCGCCGCGAGGCCGACGAGCGGTTCCGAGAAATCGAACGGGAAAATCCGTCCGTGCATCAGCAAGCCCGACAGGAACATGGCGGGCAGGGCAATCAGGAAGACCAGCCCCTTCTGTCGGCGGCCCATCCAGAGGTGCCCCGCGCCAGGCACGGCCCAGGCGAGCACGGAGAGCAGCACGAGCATCCCAGGCTCGGCGGCCCGTGTCTGCTCAACTGCGGACGATTTCAACGCCATATCCCGAGCATCATAGCGCATCTGCCGGGGCCGTCTCCCGTGACTCCGCCCGCAGCGAACGCACGAAAACCCACCCGGCCGCAGCGCCCAGCGGCAGGGCCGTGATCATCCGGAAGACGTTGGAGGTGTGCAGGAGGCCGGCCACCTCGGCGGCGACGGTGAGGACGGTGGGGAGTGCGGCCGTCAGGATCAACGCCCCGGCTCTCCGGGGCGGCGCCACCTCCCGGCGGCGGCCGGACCAGGCGAGGAGGCAGCCGGCAGCACCTGCGAAGTACAGGCCGGCGCAGCGAGCACAGACCGGCAGCGGCGTGCCGGCCAGATGAAACGATCGTTCGGGGCGCTGGTGGCAGATGCGGCCCGCGCCCTCGTAAAGTACGGCGGACGCCGTGGAGATTGCGCCCCCGTGTTCGAGCGCCAGCGGCGCCGCGACCAGTGCGCCTGCCCAGAGGAGCGCCGCGGCCGTCAGGCCTGCCGCCCAGTAGCCAGCCAGGCCCGCCCTCACTGCGTCAGCGAGCCGGCGTCTCGGCTGAGGCCGACGCCTGGCCGGCGGCGGTGTAGCCGAGGCGGGCCCGCGGAGTGAACTCGGGGTGCGCCGCGACCTTGATGACGATGCGGCGGAAGCGCCCGTCGGGCCTGCCGTTGCTCGGGGCATAGCCGATGGAGTACTGGTTGGCCAGCTCGTCCGAGATGCCGGCATACACGCCGCGCAAATCCTGGACGGACCGCGGGAAGAACGCCTGCGCGCCGGTTTCCTGCGCGAGCGACTTCATCGCGAAATCGGACTCGGAGAAGTAGCGGCGCGCCGACTCCGCGCGCGCCGCCCCGTACTGGTTCTGCAGACAGATCGTGTAAATACTGATGCCGCTCTTCCGCGCCATCCCCAGCACATCGTCGAAGCCAATGATGCTGGAGGTGTCTTCGCCGTCGGAGAGCACGGCGATCGCCTGGCGCCGAACGTCTCCCTCCTGCTGCGCCGCGCGGCCGAACTGCTTGAGCGCCACGTAAATCGCGTTGTTCAGGGCCGTGGAGCCGCCGGCCTGCGCGCTCTGGATTGCCCGCTCGAGGAGCGGGCGCTCGGCGGTCAGGACCTGCCCGATATTCACCCGGTCGCCGAAGGTGACGATCGCGCCGCGATCGCGATCGCGCAGTGTCGCCAGAAATCCGACCGCGGCTTCGCGAACGACCTCCATTTTGTCGCTCATGCTGGCGCTGGTGTCGATGAGGAGGATCAAGTCGACCGGCACTTCGCGGGCCTCGAAGAACTGCACCCGCTGGAGGACGCCGTCCTCGTAAACGGCAAAATCGTCCGGCTTCAGCCCCGGCACCAGACGCTTGCCGTCGCTGACCGTGACGTTGAGCGCCACGAGGCTCGCGCCGCTTCGGAACACCGAGCCGCCCTGCGAACCCTGCGGTCCAGGCGACGCCGGCGACCCCACCGCGAGGGCCGCGGAGGCTTCGACGGGCGCAGGCGCAATCGGCGCCTGCGCGCCGACGGGGCTGGCCATACTGAGCACGGCAAAAGAAAGAGAGGCTACTGCGGCGAGGCGTTTCACGACGTCCTCCTCTACCGACCCAGTGCAAGGGGCGTTCCGAACTGTCGCGTTGTGATTTCTCCGGAATCGGCGTCCGCTCCGGCGATCCGGTCATCGAAGTCGGTAAGTGCTTCCGTGCACCGTCTGGCTTCGCTGCGACGCGCGAGACTACTGGAGGCTCGCGGCGTGTCCGAAGTGCGCTTCGTAGCGCTCGAGGAACTCCTGCCACGTGAAGGCGTGACTCTGGCCACCCAGGTGTTCGAGGGCGTAGGTCGCGGCAACGCTGCCGAGCTGCGCGCAGACGGTATAACTCGCGCCGCGCGCCATCCCTTTCAGGAACCCTCCGCGGAACGCGTCCCCGACGCCGGTCGGGTCCACGATGCGATGCGGAGGCACGGCCGGCACGACTGACTGGCCGGTGCGCTCGCGAATCGAACATCCGTGCTCGCCGCGTGTGATTACGAGTGCCCCACTATGGGCGAGAATCCCGTCCTCGTCCAGCCCTGTTTTCTGCCGGATCAGCTCGAACTCGTAGTCGTTCGAGATCACGATGGTGGCACCGACCAGCCCCTCACGGAGCTCGTCGCCGGACATCCGCGCGCACTGCTGTCCCGGATCCCAGATGTAGGGAATGCCCAGCACCCGGCACTCCTCGGCGTACTGAAGCATCGCGCCGGGGTCGTTGGGGGAAATGATGGCCAGGCCGCACTCCGGGACGTCGCGAAACGAGAGCTCGCCGGCGTTCGCCATGGCCCCCGTGTAAAACGACGCGATCTGGTTGCTCGCCTGATCCGTACTGCAGAAGAAGGAAGCGGTAAAACGGTCTTCCACGTCCTTCACGAGGGTCGTGTCCACGTGCGCGGCCTCGAGCCAGCGGCGGTAGTCGCCGAAATCCTGCCCGGCAGTGGCCATCAGCCGCGGCCGTTCCCCGAGCAGCGCCAGCGTATAGGCGATATTCGGGGCGCAGCCGCCGCGCCGCTTGTCCATCGTGTCCACGAGGAAGCTGAGGCTCACCCGCGACATGTGCTCGGGCAGGAAGTGTTCCGTGAACTTTCCCGGAAAGGACATCAGGTAGTCGAAGGCGATGGAACCGGTGACGACGATGTGCATGGATGGATGCTCGACAGAAATGGCGCGGCTGGCGCTAGGGGAGATATTTGCCGACAATCGGCGCCAGTTCCCGCCGGATGTCGTCCGTCACGGCGCCGGGCCTGGTGATGATGGCGTGCCGGAGGGCGGAGGCACACTCGCAGGTGCGGTCGGGCGGCAGGCGACCGACGGCGCCGGCGATGACCTGCTGCGCGATGCGGGCATTCTCCGTCAGGACGGCGACGATCATGTCCACCGTGACCTGGTCGTGATCGGGATGCCAGCAGTCGTAGTCGGTGATGAGCGCGATCGTCGTGTAGCAGATCTCGGCCTCGCGCGCGAGCTTCGCCTCCTGCAGGTTCGTCATGCCGATGACGTCCATGCCCCACGAGCGGTACAGCCTGGACTCGGCCAGAGTCGAGAACTGCGGCCCCTCCATACACACGTACGTGCCGCCTTTGTGCACCGCCGGGCCCCCCGTGTGTCCGGGAACGCCCTCGGCGAGGCCGGCCGCGCGTGCGGCATCGTAGGCGACGGCGCTGAGCGGCGCGCAGAACGGGTGCGCGAAACCGACGTGCGCGACGAGGCCACGGCCGAAGAAGGTCGAGATGCGCCCCGTCGTCCGATCGACGAACTGGTCGGGAATCAGCAGGTCCAGCGGCCGGTACTGCGCCTTCAGACTCCCGACGGCGCTCGCCGAAAGAATGCGCTCCACGCCGAGCCGCTTGAAGCCGAAGATGTTCGCGCGGAAATTGAGCTCAGACGGCAGCAGCCGATGCCCGGCGCCGTGCCGCGCCAGGAACGCCACACGCGTGCCGGCCAGCGTGCCGATCACGTACGGCGCCGACGGCGCGCCAAACGGTGTCTCGACCTCCCGCTCCTCGCGATCGGTGAGCTCCGCCATGTCGTACAGGCCGCTGCCGCCGATGATGCCGATGGTCGTCATGCGCGCCGTCATGATACTTCAGGCCACGCGCTCGACGTGCTTGCGACCGTTCGCTTCCCGGATGTAACCGGCCGCCACCTCCGGGTCGTGCTCGAACACGATCAGATACTCGCGCTCGATCGCCTCGCGGATGAAGCGTCGCTTGAACGCGAGCGTCTCCATCGGGTAGAGGTCGTATCCCATGATCCACGGCTCATCGATGTGCGCGGCGGTCGGAATGAGATCGGCCGCGAACACCGCCGTGCGGCCGTCAGACTCGAGCAGCACGATCTGGTGGTGCATCGTGTGGCCGCCCGTGCGTACGACGCGGACGCCCGGCATCACCGCCCCGTCCCCCGGCATCAGATCGAGCACGCCCGCCTCCGCGAGCGGCACGAAGTTCTCCTGGAGGTAGCTCGCGCGGTTCCGCTCGTGCGGATGCGTCGCGTCGTCCCACTCCGCGGTGCGCACCACGTACCGCGCGCGTGGAAAGCGTGGCACGGCGCGCCCCTGCCCGTCGCGCACGGTGAAGCCGCCGGCATGGTCGAAGTGGAGGTGCGAGGCCAGGACGATGTCGATGTCGTGTGCCGCGAGGCCCGCATCGGCAAGGGCATGGTCCAGATGCCGCGAGCGATCGATGGCGTAAATCTCGACGCTCTTGTCGTCCATCTTGTCGCCGATGCCGGCGTCGATCAGCAGCGTCCGGTCCCCGCGCACGAGCAGCGGCCTCGCCGCGAGCCGGATGCGGTTACGGGCATCGGCCGGCGCGCGCCGCTCCCAGAGCGGCTTCGGCACGACCCCGAACATCGCGCCACCATCGAGCCGGAAGAACCCGTCGAGGAGCGGCACGAGCTCGAGGGCGCCCACCCGCAGGGTCATCGCTGAATGAGCTCGAGGAGGACGCCGTGGGTGCTCGAGGGATGGACGAACGCCACGAGCGCGCCGTGCGCCCCGGGACGCGGCGCTTCGTCTATCAGTCGCACGCCTCGCGCCTTGAGCTCGGCAAGCGCCGCGAGCAGGTCGGGCACGCGCAGCGCGAGATGATGGAGGCCAGGTCCGCGCCGCTCGACGAACCGCGCCACCGGAGAATCCGGCGTCGTCGCTTCGACGAGCTCCAGGCTCGCGGCGGGCCCAGCGGCATCGGGCGGATGCGCGATCTGCGCACGGACACGCTGCGAGGCCACCTCCTCGGGCGCCTCGATCTCCAGGCCCAGCACGTCGCGGTAGAACACGAGCACCTCGGAGAGGGCCGGGACAGCGATCCCCACATGGTCAACAGTACATTTCATGGCAAGTCAGATGCTGCATGGTGCGTCGATGGCAGTGGAAGGCTGGCGCCGCGGGCGAAGATCTGGTCCGCCGCCGAGTACGGGTCGATCTCGCGGGCGGCCATGCGGTCCAGGAGACGGTCGAAGCCTCCGTCACCCAGCACCTGCTGTTCCACATGGCGCAGGAACCGGCGCGTGAGAATCTCCCGGAGGCGGAACTCGGCGCGCGCGCGCAGACGGGCAGGCCGCGCGGACGTACTATGCGCACGAAACCGCTCGATCGCGTCGAGAAGCTCGGCCACGCCCGTGCCGGTGATCGCTTCGGTTCGCACGATCGGTGGCCGCCACATCCCGGCCGGATGAGACGACAGGGACAGCATCATCTCGATCGAGGCCACGGCCCGGTCGGCGCCCTCCCGGTCGGCCTTGTTCACGACGAAGATGTCGGCGATCTCCATGATGCCCGCCTTGAGCGCCTGCACCTCGTCGCCCGCTCCAGGCACCAGCGTGACGATCGAGACGTCGGCGGTCCGGACGATGTCGATCTCGTCCTGCCCGACGCCGACGGTCTCGATGAGGATGATGTCCGTGCCGGCGGCGTCGAGGACCACGGCGGCATCGCCGGTGGCCCGCGCGAGCCCTCCGAGGTGGCCCCGCGTCGCCATGCTGCGGATGAAGACGCCGGGATCCCCGGCGTGCGCCTGCATGCGGACGCGATCACCCAGCAGCGCCCCGCCGCTGAACGGGCTCGTCGGGTCCACGGCAATCACGCCGACCGTGTGTCCCCCGTGCCGCAGGTCGGCCGTCAGGCGATCCACGAGCGTGCTCTTCCCGGCGCCGGGGGGGCCGGTGATCCCGACGACATACGCACGGCCGGTGTGGGGGAAGAGCCGTTGAATCAGCGCGGCGCCGTCGGACGTCTCGTCTTCGACGATCGAAATGGCGCGCGCCACCGCGCGGGGATCGCCGGCCAGGACGCGGTCGGAGAGAGTGGAGCCGATCGCGCTGCTCACGGCGTCAACAGCTGGCGGGCAATGACGAGGCGCTGAATCTCGCTGGTCCCTTCACCGATCGTCAGCAGCTTCACGTCGCGGAAGTATTTTTCCGCCGGGTAGTCCTTCACGAAGCCGTAGCCGCCGTGAATCTGGACGCAGTCGTCTGCGGCCTTGACGGCCACCTCGCTCGCGAAGAGCTTCGCCATCGCGGACTCCCGTGTCATCCGCACGCCCTGGTCCTTGAGGTAGGCGGCGCGATACGTGAGCAGACGCGCAGCCTCAATCCGCGTCGCGTTGTCGGCCAGCTTCCACTGGATCGCCTGAAACGCCGCGATCGGCTGGCCGAACTGCCGCCGCTGCTGCGCATAGGACCGCGCGGCTTCGTAGGCGCCCTGCGCGAGCCCGACCGACAGCGCGGCGATCCCGATGCGTCCGGCGTCAAGGACCTGCAGGGTGTTGATGAACCCCTCCCCCTCCGCCCCCAGCAGCGCGGCGCCGGCGACCCTGCAGTCGCGGAAGATCACCTCGCTCGTGTCGCTCGCGCGCATGCCGAGCTTGTTCTCCTTGCGTCCCGCCGACATGCCCGGTGTGCCGTGCTCGACGATGAAGGCGGAGATGCCGCGATGGCCGCGGGACCGATCCGTGACGGCCATGACGACCATCACGCCGCCGATGCGGCCGTGGGTGATGAAGGTCTTCGCCCCGTTCAGCACCCACCCCCCGTCCGCCGCGCGCGTCGCGGCGCACTTCATCCCGGCCGCATCGCTCCCGGCGCCGGACTCGGTGAGGCCCCATGCGCCGAGCACCTCGCCCCGCACGAGGCGCGGCAGGTACGTCTGCGTCTGGTCCGGCGTGCCGAACATCGCGATGTGCGACGTGCAGAGGCCGTTGTGCGCGGCAACCGACAGGGCAATCGCCGGACAGACTCGCGCGAGCTCCTCGATGCAGATGCAGTAATCGACGGCCGACATCGCCGACCCGCCATAGGCCTCGGGAAACTGGATGCCCATCAGCCCCAGTGCGGCCAGCTTCGGCAACAGCTCCATGGGGAAGTGCTGCGCCTCGTCCCAGGCCAGCACGTGGGGGCGCATTTCGGCCTCGGCAAATTCGCGCACCGACGCGCGCAGGAGCGACTGTTCGTCCGAGGGCCTGACGTCCACGCGTCGAGAATGTATCGGAAATGCACGAAAGGCAACAGGACGCGCTATGCTGCCGTGATGCGATCGTTCTCCTCCTGGCCGGTCCGCGTCCTGGCGCTCGCCGGGGTCCTGCTCGCTCCTGTCCCAGCGTGGGCCGACGTTACGGCTTTCCTCGGCACCAACCGTACCCCGACCAACCGGATGGTGAAGGGGATCGCCGCAGGGGCGGGCCTGCTCGTGGCCGCGTTCGAAGTGGAATACGCCGACACCGGCGAGGACCTGCTGGACGGCGCGCCGAAGCTGCGCACGCTCATGTTCAACGGCCTGGCGCAGACACCGTTCCCGGTCGCGGGGTTGCAGTTCTACGCGACAGCCGGGGGGGGCGTGTATCGGGAAACGCTGGATGCCCTTTCAGAAACGCACCTGGGCATGAACGTCGGAGGAGGGATCAAGATGTCGCTCGCCGGTCCGCTGCGGCTGCGGTTCGACTATCGGGTCTTCACGCTCCGCGGCTCGCCCGTCTACTCGCGCCCGCAGCGATTCTACGCCGGGCTCAATCTGAAGTTCTGAACGAAGCTCTCAGTCTTCAGCTCTCAGCTTCCGGCTCCCAGCTTTCGGTTCTCGGCTGAGGTTCAGCTTTACAGTTTCAGCTCTCGCATTCAGCTCTCTCGGGCTCGGTCGAAGGGCGGCTACCAGCCGCAGGCCCCCCGGGGCGCCCGCGGCTGATAGCTGATAGCTGAGCGCCTAGCCGCCGACCGGGGTCAGGCTCAGCTTG
>JANPJN010000350.1:0-6270 GCA_031425515.1 Acidobacteriota bacterium
CCCCACACGATGGTGTCGCCCCACACGATGGTATCGCCCCACACGATAGTGTCGCCCCACACGATGGTTTGGGGCACCTGGGGGATCGAAGGGTTTTTCAAGGAGGCGCTCACCACCGACGCTGAGCGGGCATCAGCAAAACCGACACCCGACAGCTCCGCAGCTTCCCCCGCGATGGTCGTCGCAACCAGCCCCTCGCCGGCCACCAGCTTCAGCGCGCTCGCGACGTTCACGCTCCCGGCGCCGGACTCGATCAATCCTGCGCCCTGCACCCGCGAGCTCGTGAGCTGCAGCGCCAGCTTCGCATCCGCAGGCGTCAACGCCGGATGCGCCTCGAGCAGCAGCGCCACAGCCCCCGCCACGACGGCCGACGCCATGCTGGTGCCGCTCATCTGCATGTACGGGTGCGACCCCTGGCCCGCCACCACCCGCTCCGGATAGGTCTCCGTCAGATACGACTTCGCCGCGCCGGTCGCCACAATCCGGTTCCCCGGCGCCGCAATCTCGGGCTTGAGAATCCGGTCGATCGACGTCGGCCCCCGCGAACTGTAAGTCGCCATCCGGTCGTCCGATCGCTGCGGCGTCCCGAACGTGTTCACGGCGCCCACGGTCAGCGCCCCGGGCGCGTTACCGGGCGAGATGATCCCGCCGACCACAGGGCGCCCGTCGCTGGTCTTCCCCAGATTCCCGGCCGCCGCCACCACGACAATCCCCGCATCGACGGCGCGCTGGACGGCGGCGCAGAGCGGATCGTCCCGATACGATTCCAGCACGGCATGCCCCAGCGACAGATTGATCACGCGGATCCGATACTCCGCCCGATGCGCGACGGCCCAGTCGATGGCATCGATGACGTCGCTGGTCCGGCCCGATCCGTCAGCGCCAAGCACCCGCAGACTGATGACATGCGCGCCCGGGGCAATGCCGGCATACCCGGCATCCCCCCCTCCGGCAATGATCCCCGCGATGTGCGTCCCATGCCCGAACGCATCCTCGCCCCGCCCCCCCGTGAAGTCCACGCTCGCGACAATCCGCGCCCGCAGATCCTTGTGCCGCGCGACCCCGGAATCGATCACCGCCACACCCACCCCGCGCCCGGTGAATCCCCGCGTGATCGCATCCCCCCACACCTGCGTCGCGCCGGTCGACTCCGTCGTCACCGCCATCGCCCGGCTGACCGGCACATCGCCCGACGCGTGATCCAGCTCCGGATCCTCGCTCATGGCCGCCAGCTGGCCGGTCGTCACCTCGAGCACCGCCCCGCCATGAATCGCCTTCTTCACCCGCGCCCCATGGCGCGCCGCCAGCCCCGCCACCTTCTCGGGCGTGCCCGAGACGATGATGCTCGACAACCCGTCACGGCCCGACGCGAGACGATCCGCAAGATCCCGCGAGAGCCGGGCTCGCGGCCCGCCCGCTTCGGCCGGCGCCTGCGCGACGATCATCAGTGCGCACGCCAGACTGAACAACATGCCGCGCCGAGCCGACAAAGAAGTCGATGCACTTGGGTTCATGGACTCGCCCTGACCTGAAACTGAATAAAGGGGAACTGCCCCCTCTATCGCACAGGGGATGCCAGGATGAGCTTCGAGGTTTCCACCCGGGCCAGACCTTCGTACCCGGCAGACACAAGCAGACAGGAACGCACATTTTGTGTGACCGTCACGATTTCATCCCAGTGACGACAGGCGCGCGTCGGCACGCACGGCCGGAACCACAGGCCGCCCGTTGCCCGGACGCCTGTCAGAAACCGGCTGGGTAGTGCGGACCCGTCGAAACGCGGTCATTTTCGAATTTCGGCAATGCGGCCAACCAGTTGGCCGGTGAGGTCATCCGTGGCCAGGACGGTTCGAACACTCCTCATCTGCCTGGGACTCGCGGCCCTGGCCGGAGGCTATCTGCTGATTCGGCGGCCCATGTCGCCGACGGCCGACCACGCGGCGGGCCCGGCAGCCGGCGATCCTCCGCTGCGAGGCGGCACGCTGACGGTCTCCCTCCGCTCCGAGCCCGGCACGTACAACCGCCTGATCGATCAGTCGGCGGCCGGTGAACTGCTGTCGCTTCTCACCCAGGCGCCACTCGTCCGCGTCAATCGAGTGACCGACACGCTCGAGCCCTGGCTCGCGGAGAGCTGGACGACGACGGATGCCGGCCGGACCTATATGCTGCGCCTGCGCCAGGGCATCACATTTCCGGACGGCACCCCGTTCACGTCGGCCGACGTGGCCTTCTCATTCGCGGCGCTCTACGACCCCCGCGTCAACGCGGTCCTGGCCCACGATACCTACGCGGGCGGGAAGCCCCTTACGATCGAGACCCCCGACCCATTCACCGTGGTCGTCCGGCTCGCGGTCCCGGTCGCGGCCGGGCTGCGCCTGATCGACAGCGTGCCGATGCTGCCGAAGCACCGTCTGCAGGCGGCGCTCGACGCCGGCACCTTCCGGGACGCCTGGGCCGTCGCGTCGGGCGTGAAGGGGATCAGCGGTCTCGGCCCGTTCGAGCTGACGGGCCACTCGGCGGGGCAGCGGATGATCTTCGCGCGCAATCCCCGCTACTGGAGACGCGACGCGTCAGGATCCGCGCTCCCGTACCTCGATACGCTCACGGTCGTCGTGCTCGGCGACCAGAACGCTGAAGCGCTCCAGATGCAGCAGGGCGCCCTGGATGCGATGGTCAACGGCGAGATCCGGCCCGAAGACGTCGTGGCGTTCCGCCGACTGGCCGCACAGGGATCGCTCCGGCTGGTTGAAGCGGGCGTCAGCCTCGATCCAAACCTGCTCTGGTTCAACCTGTCGCCGTCCCGGCGCGCCGATCCGAGAGACGCCTGGCTCCGCCACCGGTCCTTCCGCCAGGGGGTCTCCTGCGCCATCGACCGCGACGCCGTTGTCAACACCGTCCACCTGGGCGCCGCAGTCCCCATCTACGGCCCCGTCACCCCGGGCAACAAGACGTGGTACTCCGGGGGCAGGCCTGCGTGTACATATGACGCGGCGCGCGCGCGCGCGCTGTTCGCCGAGGCCGGCCTGACGGACCGCACTGGCGACGGGATGCTCGAGGATGCCGCGGGTGCCCCCGCGCGCTTCTCCATCGTCACGCACCAGGGACACACCGTCCGGCAGCGCACCGTGTCGGTGCTGCAGGAGCAGCTGCGCCTGGCGGGGCTGACGGTGGATGTGACCGGCCTCGACCCGGGCGCGCTGTTCGAGCGCTGGTCGCGAGCGGACTACGACGCGATCTACTTCGGTGTGCAGGCCAGTGCCACGGATCCGGCCCTCAACCCGCAGTTCTGGCTCAGTTCAGGAAACTTTCATTTCTGGAACCCCAGGCAGCCGTCCCCCTCCACGGAGTGGGAGGGGCGGCTGGACGATCTCTTCCGGCAGCAGGCCGGTGCGACCAGCCTGCCCGCTCGCCAGCGCCTGATGGCCGACGCCGAACGCATCCTGCTCGAGGAGCTCCCCGCGATTTACTTCGTGGCGCCGAAGGTGACCCTCGCCACCAGTACGCGGGTACGGAACGCCCGGCCCGCGCCCCAGATCCCCCAGTTGCTCTGGGCCGCCGACACCCTGGCTGCGGTGCGCTAGCCCGGAAAGCGTGATTCGGCGGGGCCGGCTCTGACCCGCACGCCGCTTGCAGCCGAAAAGGTAGGCGTGGCTCCAGGCTTGATCCGGTATGTGGCGCGACGCGCCGGCTCCGCCGCGGTCCTGGTGCTGGTGGTCTCGTCCGCCGCCCTGATCCTGTCGCGCGCCGCGCCTCCGGCCGATGCCTTCGGCACGGACCCCGCGGTTCTGGCGGCCGACCGGCACCGTCTGGGTCTCGATCGTCCACTGCCGGAGCAGTATCTCGCATGGCTCTGGCGGGCCGCCCGGCTGGACTTCGGCGAGTCCCTGCACTTCCATCGGCCGGTCTCAGCGCTCATCCGCGAACGCGCGGGCAACACGGCACTGCTCGGCCTGTCGGCGCTGTTGGTCGCCACGCTGTTGGGGCTCCCCATGGGCATCCTCACGGGGAGCCGGCGGAACGGACCCGCCGTCGCGGCGACCCGCACGTTGTCGGTCGCGCTGCTCTCCGTCCCGCCGCTCATCATGTCGCTGCTCCTGCTCCTCCTCGCCGCGCGGACCGGCTGGCTTCCCGCCGGCGGCCTCCCCGACATCCCTCCGGACGCCGGATGGACGGGAAGTGTCCTGACGACGATGAGGTATCTGGTGCTGCCGACGCTCGCGCTCGGCCTGCCGATGGCGGCGTCGATCGAACGGATCCAGTCCGACGCCATACGCACCGCGCTTGCGGAACCGTGCATGGCGGCGGCCGCCGCCCGAGGCGTTCCCGCGCACCGCATCGTCTGGCGGCACGCGCTGCGGCTGTCGCTCGGGCCGGTGCTGGCGATCTACGGCATCATCATCGGGGCGGCGCTGAGCGGTTCGTTCGCCGTCGAAGTCGTCCTGTCGTGGAGCGGCCTTGGCCAGCTGATGTATCAGGCGCTCCAGGCCCGCGACACCTACCTCGCGACGGGATGCGCCGCGGCAGGGGCCGTGTGTCTGGCGATCGGAATTTTCGTCACCGACGTGGCTGCCGCGCTGCTCGATCCCAGGCTGGAACGGGCCGTATGACGCGACTGTCCCGCGGCGCGCTCGGACTCGCAACTGCCGCGCTGACGCTGCTGGTCGCGGCCCCGACGCCCCACACGGCCGGGCAGCAGTTCGCCGATTTCAGCTACGCCCCTCCCATGCGTCCGCGTGTGATCGACGCGGAGGGGCACTGGCGATGGCCGTTCATCTACCCGCTCCGTTTGGTGGATCGGATCGAGCACCGCTTCGTCGAGGACCGCACCCGTCCGGTGAGCCTGCGCTGGTGGCGAGACGGCGCGGTGCTGTCGGCCGACAGCCCCGAGGGCCCGTGGCTGCCTCTCGGCGGGGATCCGCTCGGCCGCGACGTCTTCTCGAGACTGCTCAAAGGCGCACGGCTCTCCCTTGGCGTGTCCGCGGTGGCGGCCGCGGGCGCGCTGTTGCTGGGCACTGTGCTCGGGGCGCTCGCCGGCTTTCACGGGGGACGGCTGGATCGCATCCTCATGCGTGCGGCCGACTTCGTCCTTGTGCTGCCGGCTATCTACGTTGTGATCGTGCTCAGGGCCACCCTGCCGCTGGTCCTGTCCACCGCCCAGATCTTCTGGACCCTCACCGCCGTGCTCGCTCTGGCCGGCTGGCCCCAACCGGCCCGCGGCGTCCGGGCCATCGTCCGATCCGAGCGGAGACAGGAGTACGCAGAAGCGGCAGTCGCGAGCGGGGCGGGATGGTGGCGGATTCTGCACCGGCATCTCCTGCCGGCGACCGCGGGCTTCCTGCGGGTTCAGGTGAGCCTGCTGCTCCCGGCCTTCATCCTTGCCGAGGCCACCCTCTCCTTCGTGGGGTTCGGGTTCGCGGAACCCACTCCAAGCTGGGGAGTTATGCTGCAGGACGCCGCGCAGGCCGGCGTGATCCTGGAGGCGCCCTGGCTCGCCGCGCCCGCGCTGGCGATCGCCCTCTGCGTCTTCGCGGTCCACTCCGCTCTCGGCCGGGCGTACCCTGGACCTCCCTCGCATGTTCGCGACAAAACCTCGTAGACTCAATAGCTTAGACATAATTACGTTGCTGCAAGTCCATGTGTCTTTATAGAACACACGGATAGCAGCGTTTGTAAAGGTGGATTGGCGTGTCCCGGCGAAACAGGCTGGAGACTGTTCCAGGACGGAGCATATCCCAGGAGTCTTCCAGATCTGTCGCTGCTCCAGAAAACTTCATCAAACCACTGCCACATCACGACTTACGTCACTCGGACGGGATCCCTTTACTGCTGGCCTTGCGCTTGCTCTGCCATAGGCGTCAGGCAAATGGAAACAAGGTCCTCTTTCGAAAGGTTACAAGCTGTGGTGCGATGGCGAATGATGTGGAGGGTGGGGCTGGCGGTTGCGCTGGTCTCCGTCCTGGGAGGGTCGCCGGCAGCAATGGCTGCGCAAGGCCCCGGCCCAGGCGATCACCCCAAGCTCGACCGGAAACTTAACGATCGGGAGCGGAACGTCAAGGGCGGAACATCCCGCGCGATCATCCAGTTGAAGCAGGGATGGGACGCGTCGGGTGAAGTCGTCAAACGGGGAGGCAAGATCGGCCGCCGGCTCGGGCTCATGAACGGCCTGGTCGTCGAACTGCCGAACAAGGAGCTCCGCAAGCTGGCGGAGCACCCGGCGGTCGCACGGATCATCTGGGATCGGCCGCTCGATGCCACGATGAACCGGGTCGC
>JANPJN010000351.1:0-3359 GCA_031425515.1 Acidobacteriota bacterium
GCCACGACGGCCGCGAGCTTCTCCGAGCCGGCCCCGCCGTACTTCCGCAGCAGCAGGTACGCGACGAAGATCAGCCACATCACCAGAGCTGACGTCAGCCGGGCGTCCCACTGCCACCACACCCCCCACGCCTTCCGCCCCCACAACGGCCCGGTGATGAGCCCGATGGTGCCGAAGAGCACGGTGAGCTCGGCAGCCGCCAGCGCCAGACGATCGGCGCCGCGCCGCCCGGCAAACAGGTAGACGCCGCTCGCCACCCCGCACACGAGCGCGGAGGCGAACATCACGATCCAGGACGGCACATGGAAATAGAAAATCTTCTGCACGAGCCCCATGGTCGATTCGTACGGCGCGCCGTGGATGGCGTACGGCGCATACGCGAACAGCGCCGACATCACGATCGCGGCCGGGAGAAACAGTCTCTGCATAGTCATTCCGTCATTGAAGGCTCGAACGTCCACAGCGCCAGCGTGATGAACACGACGTCGAAAAACGCCAGCATCGACAGCCACATCGTCGCCATCGGCAGATCGACGTCCGCCTGGAGCAGGGCGGCCGTTCCACGCACGCCGCCGATGATCACAGGGATTGTAATCGGGTACAGCAGGATCGGCAGGAGCACGTCCCGGCTGCGGGCGCGCACGAGCATCGCGGCGAACAGCGTGCCGACAGCCGCGAAGCCAATGGTCCCGGTCGCCAGCAGCCCGCCCATCAGCAGCGGATGCGCGAAGAGCGGCGCTTGGAACATCAGCGCCACCATCGGCACGATCAGCGCCTCGACGACGGCCAACAGCAGCAGGACTCCGACCAGCTTGCCGACGTAAATCGCCGGACGATCCACGGGCGCCATCATCAGCGCCCGCACGGTCTCGCTCTGGCGCTCCCGCTCGAACGCCCGGCCGAGCGCGAGCGTGCCGGAAAACGCGATCGCAATCCAGAGAATGCCCGCCGCCGCATCCTCCACCGGACGCCCGTCGCGCACGAACCCGAACGCGAAGACGAGCACGGTGGACACGGCAAAGAACAGCGTCGTGTAGACGATCTCGCGGCTGCGGATCTCGATCAGGAGGTCCTTGCGCACGACGAGCCAGACGGTCCGCAGGAACATCCGTTAGCCGCCCGCCCCGCACGCCGCGCGATACCGCGCCCGCAGCGACCCCGGCCCGTCGTCGATCTGCACGATGCCCGCCCGCTGCAGCACCACGGCGCGGTCCACGATCCCGTCAATCGTCTCGAGGTCGTGCGTCGTCAGGATCACGATGCACCCGGCGCGGCGCAGCGACTCCAGCCTCCCCCGCAGCGCCCCGGTCGCCGCATCGTCGAGCCCCGTGAACGGCTCGTCGAGCAGCACGAGACGCGGGTCGTGCAGGAGCGCCCGCTCGAGCGCGAGGCGTTGGCGCATGCCGCGCGAAAACAGCGACACCGGATCGTCGCGCCTGGCGAGCTCGGCGCGCTCGAGCGCCGCCGTCACGCGGGCGCGGACGTCAGACAGGCCGTAGAGCCGGCCGAAGAACGTCAGATTCTCCGCCGCGGTGAGCTCCGGGTAGACGTAGAGATCGTGCCCCAGTACGCCAATCCGCCCGCGCAGCGCAGGTCCGGCTTCAGCCGCGGTGGCCTCGCCGTACCGGACGTCGCCGGAGGAGGGCGCGAGTAGCGTCGCGGCAATCGACAGCAGGGTGGATTTGCCGGCGCCGTTCGGTCCGAGCAGAGCCACGATCTCCCCTGCGTTGCAGCGGAGGGCAACCTTGTGGAGCACGCGGCGGCGGCCGAAGTGCCGGGAGACGTCGATGAAGCTGAGGGAGGTGAAGTCGGCGGGCGGCGCGGGTGGCACCATCGGGATCAGGCGGCCGCTTCCCCGTCCAGCTCCGCATACAGCCGCTCGAGCGCCGCCATGAGCTCCCGGCGCCGTGCCGCGTAGCGCGCGGGCTCGACCGACTGCGCGCGGTGCTGCTCTTCGAGCGAGGTGAGCTCAGCGAGCGCGCGATCCCGCCGGGCCTCGAGTTTCCGCCGACGATCGGCGTCTTCCGGCGTCCGGCTCCGCGCCCGCATCGCGCTCCACGTGCCCGCGGCGAGGATCATGACGGCGAGGGCCAGCGCGAGGTTGCGCGGCCAGAGCGGGGCGTGGGGCAGCCCGGAGAACGTCAGCACGAACGCTCCGCCAGCGGCCACGGCCGGCCCCTTGGCGACGATGAAGGTCTGGCCCTGGACAGGCATGTCGCGATGCTCCGCAATCTGCGGCGACTGCACCTCGAGCGCCCCGACCTTCTGCGCCATCAGGCTGAACTGGCTGAGCGGGATGGGCAGTTTCTGCTCGAACGAGAGGGTCGGCCCGCCGATCGGCATCGAGTAGCCGAACTGCAGCAGTGTGGACCCCGGGGCGAACGGCCCCGCCACCGTGACGCGCGTGCCCGCCACGGTGAGCTGCGCCCCGGACCCTTCGAGCGCCCCCGCCCCTGTGGCGCCGTCCGGCAGGTCGAACACCAGTGGCTCGGGGGGTTGCACGGCGGACGCCGCGGGATTGACGACTTCGAGAATGTTGAACACGCTCAGCGCCTCGTCGCCCATTTCGACCACGAAGCGGGATTGCGGGCCGAGCGTGACCGACCCTATCGGCGCGGCCGACGGTGACGGCGGCGCGGCCGTTGCGCCTGTGGCGCCCGCAGCGGCCGACGCGACGAGCGCCACGCGGATGCCGCCGGAGGACGGAATGGTAAAAGGCTGCGACTCCAGCCGCTCCCCGTCCACGGTCGTCGTCGCGCGCACGAGGGCGCCGGGCGGCAGTCCGGGGAACTCGGCGCGCCCCTGCCCGTTGGTCGTGGCGCTGAGCGGCGCCGGGCCGCCGGTCAGCTCGACGCGCTGCCCGGCGATCACATTCGTCATGACCCCGCGGACGACACGCACGGTGACCGTGCCGACGGCGAGGTCACCCACCGGGAGCGGACGTCCGGACATCAGGCGGGCGTCTGGCGTCAGCGCGCCGCCGCCCATCGGCTGCGCCTGGAGATGCGCGCCGGCGGTGAACAGGAGGACCAGACCGAGCGTGAGCACGAGCGGCGGCCGCCTCACACGGCCTCTTCGAGCGGGGTGCCGCAGCGCTTGCAGAACGACGCATCGACGTCATTCAGCGTGCTGCAGGCCGCGCAGGGCACCGGAGCAGCCGCGGACGGCCGTGTCGCCGCAAAGAATGGAGCCGAAGCCGGGGCAGCCTCCAGCGACGGGGCGGGCGCAGCGTCGGCCAGGTGCGTGACGACGAGTTCCTCGGCATCGCGTGACGCAGCCGAGGACGGGTCGCCGAGGGTGCGGCCGCGCGCGGCAAGCCGGGCGCTGAGCTCGCGCTCGATCAGTTCGCGGTAGCCCGC
>JANPJN010000352.1:0-2214 GCA_031425515.1 Acidobacteriota bacterium
CGCCATGACCGGGACGGGCGGGCACAGGATGACCGCGCCAAGAATCCACGCCAGGGGATTAGCCATGGCCGGTATTACGACTTTGGAGAGGGCAATGTTTACCGTTGCGGCGGGCGGAGCCGCGCTTCGGCCGGGCTGGCCCGGGCGGTCATCAGGCTGTCATTCCGTCCGGAGAGGCCGGGATTCGTCGAGGGTTGCGGCAGCGTCCCGCGCGGCGGCGGACCCGCCCGCGAAGGCCTCGAGCCGCTGGATGACCTCGCCGACAATGTTGTTGGGAGTGGACGCGCCCGCCGTCAGGCCCATGACGATGAGCCCGGCCGCCGGCAGCCAGCCGAGCGCCACCGCCTCGGGACCCATCGTGGTCGAGGGGGCGCCGATCGGACGGTGACGCAGTTCCGTGGCCGACACCATGCAGCCCGGGTCCGCAATGTGAAACGTCGGCACCCGCTCCGCGCAGATCCGCGCGAGATTGCAGGTGTTGCTGCTGTTGTAGCCCCCGACGACAAGCATCAGGTCGAGCGGCTGCTCGTCGAGGAGCGCGACCACCGCGTCCTGCCGCTCCTGGGTGGCGCTGCAGATGGTGTCGAAGGAGCGGAACCGGGTGGCCAGATCGGCCTCGCCGTAGCGGGCCCGGAAGGCCTCCCGGAACATCTCGCCGATCTCGAGCGACTCTGTCATCAGCATGGTCGTCTGGTTCGCGCAGCCGACGCGGGCCAGATCGCGGTCGGGATCGAAACCTGGAGAGGCCGCGGGGCCAAACCGCGCGAGAAACGCCGCCCGGTCCCCGCCGGTGCGGATGTAGTCGCAGACCTGCCCCGCTTCGGCGCGGTCGAGCACGATCAGATACCGCCCCTGGGGATACTTCAGCGCCTGCGAGGCCGTCGCGCGGGTCTCCTCGTGCCTGACCTTGCCGTGGATCACGGACGTGAACCCGTCCTGCGCGTAGCGGACGACATTCTTCCAGACGTTCAGCACCGACCCGCACGTCGTGTCCACCAGCGTGCAGCCCTGGGTCGAGAGCTGGGCCATGTCCGTCACCGTGACGCCGAATGCCGGCAGGATCACGACGTCGTCCGGGCCCAGCGTCTCGCGGCGCTCGCCCGGGTCGGAGAGGAACCGGATGCCGGCATCGCGCAGCCGGTCGTTGACGTGGGGGTTGTGAATGATCTCGCCGGTCAGGAAGACGCTGCGGTCGGGGAAGCGTCGGCGCGCCTGATAGGCGTAATCGACCGCGCGGTCCACGCCGTAGCAGAAGCCGAACTCGCGCGCGAGATGAACGGTGAGGCGTCCGGCGTCGTGGCGGAAGTCGTTGGCCCGCACGCGATCGACCATCGCACTGTGGTACGCGGCGGCGAGCTCGCCGGCGACGGCCTCCTTCATGTCGAGGCCCTTGCGGAAGATGAGCGGCTGCGTGGCGGCCACTACCGGGGCTGCTCGCCCGTGCGCGGCGTGAAGTCGTCGATGGCGCGAAGCTCCGGCACCGACGGACGGGAGAGCGATGCGTCGAGCTCCGACAGGAACGCCTCGTCGCCGCCCGTGGCGGCCGCGACCGGCGCCGCAGCTGGCGGCTGGACGGAGAGTCGGGCTTCGACGCCTGCCGGCTCGCCCCCGATCGCGCGGCGCAGGTCCATCACCTGCCCGACGCCGACGCCCACTATCAGGCCTGCCGCGGCCGCGGCGGCAATCCAGCGCGACGCGTGCGACGACCGGGAGGTCAGCGGCGCCGACGCTTTCGGGAAGGCGATGACGCGGGGTGGACGGTCGGCCACTTCGAGGCGGCGGACGATCTGCGCGTGCTGGACCGCGAGACGATCGGCGGGGAAGTGCTCGTCGGCCTCGGCGATCCCCTCGGCGCGCACCTGCGCCAGCCATCCGGAGAGCTCGTCCACGCGCGAGCGGCACGCCGCGCAGGCGTCGAGATGCGGGCCTGACGCCGGCCGGCCCTCGAGCGTGCTCCCGGCCCAGACCCCGGCAATGGCCGCGTCGTCGAGGTGGCTGTCGAGCCGGAGACGATTAAGGATGGACACGGCGCTTCTCCATTGGACGTTCACCTACCGCGGAGTCCGCCAGCAGAATGCGGAGCCGGCGAATGGCGCGGAACAGGTGGACCCGCACGGTTGATTCGTTCAGTCCCGTCATCGCGCTGACTTCGCGCGACGTGCAGCCCTCGAAATGGCTCAGCATGAACACCGAGCGCTGCCGCTCGGGCAGCTT
>JANPJN010000353.1:0-1902 GCA_031425515.1 Acidobacteriota bacterium
CGACGCGAGCCCGGGGTAGTAGACGCGCTCGATGCCGGGGTGCCCTTCGAGGAATTGCGCCACCGTCAGCGCGTTGGCGTTGTGCTGGGCGACGCGCAGCGGCATGGTCTTCATGCCGCGGCCCAGCGCAAAGGCCGGGAGTGGATCCATGATGCCGCCGAGCAGCCGCCGCATCTTGCCGATCGGCGCCATCAGCGCCTGCGATCCGGACAAGACGCCACCGGTCACATCGCTGTGGCCATTCAGGTACTTGGTGCAGCTCTGCATCGACAGGTCGACGCCCATCGACAGCACCGGCTGGTTGATCGGGCTGGCAAAGGTGTTATCGATCGCCGACAGCACGCCCGCCTGCCTGCAGGCCGCCGCCACCATGCGGACGTCGACGCAGCGCAGCGTCGGGTTGATCGGCGATTCGAACCACACGATTGTTGTATTCGGGCCGATCACGGACGAGAGATTCGCCAGCGCGTCGATCGGGACGAATCGATGCTTGATGCCGAGTTTCGGCAGCAGGTCTTCGATGATGTGGAACGTGCCGCCGTAGATCGCCGAACAGCAAATGATCTCGTCGCCGGCCTTGAGCAGCGTAATCAGCGCGGTCGCGATCGCCGCCATGCCGCTGCTGAAAAGCAGTGACACGTCGGCGCCGTCAACCGCCGCGAGCTTCTGCTCCACCGCAACGACGGTCGGATTCTCGTAGCGGGAGTAGAGGTAGCCATTCAGCTTCCCTGCCTGATACTTCTCGACGTCGCCCGCCGAATCGAACACGAACGTGCTGGTCTCGTAAATCGGAGTCGTCAGTGACGGCGTCGCACCGGTATCGACACCTTCGCCGGCGTGAATCAGCTTCGTAGCTTGTCGCATTTTGTTGTCCACGGATTACACAGATTACACGGATTCTAGTTGGAGTCCGACACCAGCCGTTCGCCAAGGCCGGCCTTCGGCCGGCCGCGTGCCCGACTGGATGCGACGCGGATATGAGTCATGCGTCGTTGGTGGAAGACTCATATCCGCGCCGCATCCGGTCGGGCCGGCGCGTAGCGCCGTGGCGAACGGCTCGCCGTGGCTGAATCGGTGACTAATCTGTGACTAATCTGTGGACGTATTTTGATCAGTAGATCGACGGCCCAGTTGCGGCACGCGCTCTCCGGAGGCGCCGAGGAACGGCTCGATGAACTGCCGGTAGGCATCCTCGTAACCGCGCTCCATCAGTTCCTCGAGTGTCTGGACTCGATCGGAGCGTTCGTCGTACGCGCCCCCCAGATCGAGCGGCCGGATCGGGTTGTGCGACGGCCGGATCAGATACAGGCCCTGGAAACGATGATGCAGGTGCCGGATGGCGTCCGATAACGCCGCCGTTTCGGCGGAAGCGATCTGCTCGCCCACGCGTCCGAGCCCATCGAGCCGGGGTGGTCTGAGCTCGTGCGGTCCGGGCGGCTCCGGCGTGGCCGCGACGATCATCACCTGCTCCGCTCCCGCGGCGGCGGCCTCTTCGATCAGCCGGCCGATGCTGCCCGGCCGATCGCCCAGCCGGTGCGTTTCCCCGCGCCAGTACGCGTCCGGCGCGAACCGCACCAGCCGCGAATCGCTCACCGCCGGGAGGCTCAACGCGGCGGCGAGCACATCGGCGAGGAATCCCTGCATGCCGCTCGACAGGTCGTGCGCTTCCGCACGACGCGCGGCCGAGACGCTGCCTGGCGACGGGAACAGCATCCGCCGGTACGGATCGCGCACGAGGCCGAACACCAGGTCGCGATTCGCATCGAGATCGTGCACGACGAGGAGCAGCTCCCGGAATCCCGGCTGGCCCAGGTTCTCCGCGAGCAGCTCCGAATACCGGCGGCTCAAGTCGTCTGCTTCGGGCGTCTTGATCGAGGCGCCGCCCTTCAGCAGCCGCCACAC
>JANPJN010000354.1:0-5536 GCA_031425515.1 Acidobacteriota bacterium
GCCGAGAGCGCGGGTGCAGCGCCCAGACGCCGAGTGCGAAGAGCGGCACCATCAGCATGACCAGCGAATGTCCCTGCACGTGGGCGGCCTCGTCGAAGCGTGCGGCATATTCCCCGATGGGCTCGCGACGATCGGCCACCCTGGCGTCCACCATCCGTGTCGCCATCGACCGCCACGACCGGCTCTCGGTCTGCATCCTCAGGGTCGACGTGAACGGCAGTTGCAGAGCCAACGGCAGGAACAGGAAGTAGAGGACGTTGCAGACGAGGAACATCTGCACCGGGCCCAACTGGGTCTTACGGTTGCCCGCGAGGAATCGGGTGACCAGCTGGCCGGGCCTCGTCAGCAGGAGGCGAAAGCTCGAAATGACGCGGCCGTCGACGTGAGCCGTCGCCTCCAGCACCTCGTTGGCGAAGTGCTTCAGTGAGTAGTCGTGCGCTTCGGTGCGCTCGCCGCACGGTGCGCAGAACCGGCCGGAGACGGGGGCGCCGCACCCGACGCACTGGGCCTGGGAGACCATGGCCATTGCGCGACATTCTACCCGGTCGGAGCGGCCGCGCGATTCCGATACTTCGACGATGGCGCGCGCTCGCTCAGGAGAGCGTAGCCGGGTCGTCTATGAGGTCATGTCAAAGCTCATGACATTGAGCCGGTAATAGAGCGTCTCGTGGAACCTGCCGATGTCGACCATCGTCAGGAGCCGCGAACTACTGGTGCTGACCACCTGGACGCGGCCCACCGACAGTTCCAGCCACTGGAGCAGCCGACGTTGATCGATGGGCGGCAGCGCGCCAACCTCCCGGAGGATCAGCGTGCCGGCCTGCGACGGCGCCGGCAACTCCAGCGGGTCGGACGGATGCCACGTACGAACCGGCTCCGTCAGTTCCGGCGTGAGCCTGTTGAGGGCGTCCTCAACCACGCCATCGCTCCCCATCAGCAGCAGATTCACTCGCCGCATGTTCGTCTGGTAGAGATCCATGTGCGTACCCTTTGCGATCGGCCAGTACGCCCTCGTCTGAGCGCTGTCATGCAGCGGAAGGATGGTGTGCCCCGCTGCGGCGACGACGTTTGAAGTGACCATGAGTGCCTCCTGGGAAACCTCAGCAACGCCGCGACTCTACTGCCGGGCCGGGCGCACGGCTATCAGGATCACACCGCGGGGGCCTAGGGAAGATCCCTTAGCCCGATCTGTAATGGGGCAGAAGGCGGGGGGCGGAGGCCGCAGGCGGGCCTCAGCCCTGGTCCAGCCATCCCTGGAGGACGGCGTATTTCACGATGTCGATCCGGCCAGTGAGGTCGAGCTTTCTCATCGCGTTGGCCTTGTGGGCTTCCACCGTCTTCACGCTCAATGACAGCCGGCCCGCGATCTCCTTGTTGCTGTAGCCGGACGCGATCAGGCGCAGGACCTCGGATTCCCGCTCGGTGACTTTGGCGCTCGGCTTCGCCTCCCGCTTGCCCTGACGGCCGAGAAAACCGGCCGTCACCCGCGCGGTGAGCGCGGAATCGAGATAGTGGCGGCCGGCGGCCGCGGCACGGATCGCCTGGAGCAGTTCGGTCGGCGCACTCTGCTTCAGGACGTAGCCCGACGCGCCGGCCCGAAGCAGCTCCTGCAGGTAGGCGTCGTCGGCATGACGGGTCAGCGTCACGATTGCGACACGTGGCATCAGCTGTTTCAATTTGCGGGTGGCGACCAGGCCGTTCATCCCCGGCATCGAGATGTCCATCACGATCACGTCGGGCGTGAGCTGGAGTGCCCGCTGCACGGCGGCCTCCCCGTCGCTCGCCTCGGCAATCACGCCCATGTCCGGTTCGGCGTCGATGAGCAGTTTCAGGCCGTGCCTGACGGTAATGTGATCGTCGACCAGAAGGATTCTGAGGCGGGTGTGTTCAGCCATGAGCGGTGGTCCCGGCCGGCGGCGCGGCCGCCATGCGAACGAGAATGGTCGTCCCCTGTCCGGGCGACGATTCGATCTGAAGAGTCGCGCCCACGAGCGCGGCGCGTTCCTGCATGCCGAGCAGGCCGAACCCCTGAGTGCCGAGGGCGGTGTCGAAGCCGGCGCCATCGTCCTCCACGACCAGGAGGACGTGGTCGATGCGACGCTCCAGGATCACCTCGACTTTCGTCGCCCGGGCGTACTTCGCCACGTTGGTGAGCGCCTCCTGCGCGATGCGGTAGAGCGTGGTTTCGACCTCCGATGCGAGGCGATCGTCGCGCAACCCGGATGTGCGCAGCTCCGCGGCGACGCCCGTGCGCGCGGACCAGGTCTGCACGTAGTTCGACAACGCCGCCTGCAGGCCGAGGTCATCGAGGGCGGTCGGCCGCAGCTCCCACACGAGATGTTCGACGTCGTGATCGATCTGCTGCGCGACCTGCTGGAGCGCGTCGATCGCCGCCCGCAGTCCCGGTTGCCCGGCGGCGGCCGACTCGACGGACGCGATGCGGTGGGCGAGCACGGTCAGCTGTTCGCCGAACTGGTCGTGCATCTCGCGCGCAAGGCGGCGCCGCTCGTCCTCCTGCGCGAAGACGAGCCGTCCGAGCAGCTCCGTGCGCGCGCGCTCGGCGCGTTCCCGCTCGCCGATCTCGTCACGGAGGGCCTCGTTTGCCAGAGCGAGCTCCGCCGTCCGCTCGCGCACCCGAACCTCCAGCTCCTCGTGCGAGCGGCGCAACAGGTCCTCGGCCTGCTTGCGTTCGGTCAGATCGAAATGCGTGCCGACGATGCGGACGACCGGTCCGCCGGGCTCGCGCCGGACCGGAAAGCCTCGCGACAGCACGTGGATGTAGCGGCCGTCCTTGTGCCGCAGCCGGAACTCGGCTTCGTAGGTGAGGTCTCCGCGTGCCACGGCCTCGTTCGCGGCGTCGGCGCGCACGCGGTCAGCCGGGTGAACCAGCCGTTCCCATGCGCTGATGTGTGGCTCGATCTCGTCGCCGCCATATCCGAGCATCTGGGTCCAGCGCGCGGAGTACGCGACGGCGTTGGTTTCGAGATTCCAGTCCCAGACGCCTTCCTGCGCGCCGGCAAACGCGAGCGTGAGCCGCTCTTCGCTCTCGCGCAGCGCCGACTCGGTCCGCTTGCGCTCGGTGATGTCGAGATGGGTCCCCACGATGCGCACGACGGGGCCGTCCGCATGGCGCCGCACCGGAAGCCCGCGCGACAGGACGTGAATGTACCGCCCGTCCTTGTGGCGCAGCCGGAACTCTCCTTCGTAGGTGCCGGCCCCGCGGGTCAGGCTGTCGTGCAATTCGCCGGCGCGTGACAGGTCGCCGGGATGGAGGAGATGCTCCCAGGCGCTGACGTGCGCGGCGATCTCGTCGTCGGCGTAGCCGAGCATCTCCTTCCAGCGCGGAGAGTACACGACGGCGCCGGTCTCGAGATTCCAGTCCCACACGCCTTCCTGCGCGCCGGCAAACGCGAGGGTGAGCCGCTCTTCGCTCTGCCGCAGAAGGGCCTCGGCGCGCTTGCGGTCCGAGATGTCGCGCACGATGACCTGGATGCCCACGCCTTCCGCATCTTCGAGCCGCGTCGAGTTCACTTCTACGTCCGTGACACCGCCGTCGAGGCGGACGATGCGCTCTTCGGCGGGCGGCACCGGCCGGCCGGACATCATCTGGCTGATGCGCGACCGTATGAGGTCATGACTGCCCGGGTCAAAGAGGTCGAACGGGGACTTGCCCAGCAGGTCTGCGGGCGTGGATGCGCCGAAGAGGCGCACAGCGGCGGGATTCAGGAAGACAAGCCGATTGTCCTGACTGATGAGAATGCCGTCCGGCGAAAACTCCACCAGGCGGCGGTAGCGGTCCGGGGACTCGCTGGCCACTACGCGGTGAAGTGTACCCCTGGCGATGGGGAATGCCAAGGGTCGCCCGGTGCGACATCGTGGGGCGCGCGAATGCTCACCGCCGCGGCGTCTGCGAGTCCGGCGGCGTGACCTGGTGCGCCGGCGCTTCGGGGCCGTCACCGGGATGAGACCAGGATGAGAGATAGATTTAAGCGAACAAATCCACTCCTGATATCTATTAGTCTATTGATGGCCAGGCGGGATACCCTCTGCGGCAGTGAATCTATTGATCCCCAGCCGTCCCGCGGGCCACGGCACCCTTAGCGGCGACTCGCTGCAGCGTTTCGTCTGGGCACTGCTGCTGGTCGCGGTCGCCTCGACGCCGACGTCCGCCCAGACCGTGACCGACGGCCGCGCGTGGTGGAACGTGACCGCCCAGGAGAAGGCCGGGACGCCCTCTCCGTGGCGTTGGTACTTCGAGGTGCAGGGGCGGATGCGCGACGGCGTGGGCGCGCTGGATCAGCTGCTGATCCGTCCTGCGGTCGGGTACGACCTGACCCCGCGCGCCAGCCTCTGGATCGGATACGGCTACACGCCGTCGTTTCCTGCGTCGGGCGACGTCCTCACCGAGAACAGACTGTGGCAGCAGTTGTCCTGGACCCGGCCGGCCGGGGCCGCCACCTGGGCCCTGCGATCCCGCCTGGAGCAGCGCGCGCTCGAAGGGAATGACGGGGCCGCCGTGCGCGCCCGGCAGCAGGTACGCCTTACGCGGCCCTTGCCCGGCGGTCGGGTATCGGCCATTGTCTGGGACGAGGTGTTCGTGCACCTGAATTCGACCCGACGTACCGCGAGCGGCCTGGATCAGAACCGTGTGTTTGGCGGGGTCGGGGTCGCCCTCACGCCGATCGCGCGCCTCGAAGTGGGCTACATGAACCAGTACATCAACTCGCTGAGTGGTCCGGCTCGTTCTCATCACATCGTTTCAGGCGTCCTCGGGGTGACTTTCTGATGCTGCCCCCGTCTGCGAGCCGTCGCCGCCGATGTCTGTCAGGCGCGGCCGGCACTGTCCTCACCCGATCGCGAGGTGCCGCCTGCCGGCACCGGAAAGAAGAGCGTTCACGATGAATGAGCACCAGGAGTCGCGTCGCGCGTTCGTTCGCCGGGCCTGCTGGGCCACGGCCAGTCTGGGCGCCGGGGTGACCGCCCTGCCTTTGTTTGCCGCGGATACCGGGAAGACGAGCCTCACCGCCGACCAGGCGCTCGCCAAGCTCAAGCAGGGCAACGCGGACTTCCTGGGCAACAAACCAAAGGCGCCCCTTCAGGATCAGCGTCGCCGGCTGGAGATCGCTCGCGGCCAGACACCCTTCGCGATTCTGGTCGGATGCTCGGACAGCCGGGTGCCACCGGAACTCCTGTTTGGCACGGGCCTGGGGGAATTGTTCATCGTCAGGAACGCCGGCAATACCGTCGATACGGTGGCTCTGGGCAGCATCCAGTACGGCGCGCTCGTGCTCGGGGCGCCTCTGATTGTGGTGCTTGGCCACGAGCGGTGTGGCGCGGTCGAGGCGGCGGTGTCGGTGGTGGAGAAGAACGCGATGTTTCCCGGCAGCATCGGCCAGATGATCGAGCCGATCATCCCCGCCGTGCTGAGGGCGAAGAGCGGGGGTGCGCTCCAGGGGGACGCGCTGCTCGACGCCGCGATCCGGCAGAACGTGGAGCGCACCGTGGAGCGCCTGCGCAAGTCGGAACCGTCGCTGAT
>JANPJN010000355.1:0-5041 GCA_031425515.1 Acidobacteriota bacterium
GAAGCGAGGCTGCGCCGCCGCGGCGGCCGGGCGGCCGGCCTCATCGAGCGGGCGCGGGCAAGAGCCCGCAGCTCCTGTTCCTCCTGGCGAACGCCCCGGTCGATGTCGGCATCATCGAGACGGCGTTCAGCGCCCTCATGCGCCTGTCGCTGCGGCTCATGGCGGAGCGCGGCGGCCGTTCGGATCGCCTCGGCTATTACCTCCAGGATCCCATTCAGCTGTTCCTGCCCGCGCGCCTGCTGCTCGGGATGATCTTCTCGCTCGCGACCATGTTCATCGCGCTGCTGACCGGGCGCGACGGCTTCCAGTCGATCGGCCTGCTCCTGCTTTTCGTCACGGTCTTCATCCTCGTGAGCGCGCACCTGCTGCCGCTCCTCATCGTGCGCCGCAATCCCGAGCGTGTGCTCGAAGTGCTCCTCCCCCCTTTCGACGTCGTCGCCCGCTTCCTGCACCCCTTGACCGGACCGCTCGTCAGCCTGATGGCCGCGGAGCCGCGCCGGGAGCGCGCCGACGCGGCCGCCGGCGGCGCGACGCCGTCCGGAGAGGCGGGCAGCACGGGCCCACAGGGAGAGACGGATATCGCCGAACACGGCATCATCGAAGGGGATCAGCGCAAGCTCCTGCAGTCGATCGTGGATTTCGGCGCGACGCTCGTGCGCGAAGTGATGACCCCGCGGCCGGACATGGTCGCGATCCGCTGGGACGCGACCCTCGATGACCTGCGCGCGCTCTTCCGCGAGCAGGAATACTCCCGCATCCCCGTGCACCGGGAGAACCTCGACAACATTGCCGGCATGGTGTTCGTCAAGGATCTGATCCGGCTGGCCGGCACGGAGGAGGGGAGCCAGCGCCTCGACCAGGATCTGCAGCGGCTGGTGAGACCGGCCACGTTCGTGCCCGAGACCAAGCGCGTCTCGGAAATGCTGAAAGAGTTCCAGCACAAGCAGGTGCAGATCGCCATCGTCGTAGACGAGTACGGCGGGACCGCCGGGCTCGTCACGATCGAAGACCTCCTCGAAGAGATCGTCGGTGAGATTCGCGACGAGTACGACGTGGAGACGGAACCGGTCGTGGACGAGGGGCAGGGAGCGTTCGTCTTCAGCGCGAAGGTGAACATCGACGAAGTGCGCGATCGCCTGGGCGTCGAGATTGAGCCGGATGGGTTCGAGACGGTGGGAGGGTATGTGCTGACCCGCGTCGGCCGAGTCCCCGCCGTCGGCGAGTCGTTCGAGCTCGACGGCCTCCTCGTCGAGGTGCTCGAAGCCGAGCGCCGACGCATCCACAAGGTGCGCGTCCGCCTCGCCCCGCCGACGCCGGGACAGGCGGACAACTAACAGCTCGCCTGCTCGACAGCTCGACTGCGGGACAGCGGAACAGAATGCCTAGCTGGAAGCTGATAGCTGGAAGCTGAAAGCTGATAGCTGAAAGACTGATATGAAGACCGGCTACATTTCGCTCATCGGGCGGCCCAATGCCGGGAAGTCCACCCTGCTGAATCGCATCATCGGCACGAAGGTGGCGATCGTCTCCGACAAGCCCCAGACCACCAGGCATCGCATTCTCGCGGTCAAGGCGTATGACGACGGCCAGCTCGTGTTCGTGGATACGCCCGGGATCCATCGGCCGCTCCACCGCCTCAACGTCCGGATGGTGGACGCGGCGGTCGAGACGCTGCGCGAGGTGGACCTGGTGGCGCTGATCTTCGACGCCTCGACCCGCCCCGGCCACGGCGACGAATACGTCTCGAACCTGTTGAAGGATCTTCGCGTGCCCGCGGTGCTCGTGCTGAACAAGATCGATTTGATCGGCAAGGCGAGGCTGCTCCCGCTGATGGAAGAGGTCCAGCGATGGCACGACTTCATCGCCATCGTCCCCGTGTCGGCCGCCACGGGCGACGGGGTCGAGCGGCTCGAGCAGGTGATGCTCGAGCGGATGCCGGAAGGGGAGCCGGGGTTCCCGGCCGACTACCTCACCGATCAGCCCGAGCGGACGATCGTCGCCGAGACCGTGCGCGAGAAAGTGCTCCAGAACACCCACGCCGAGCTGCCCTTCTCGACCGCTGTGGTGGTGGACGAGTTCGACGAGAGCGAGCGGACCCGCATCCTCCGGCTGTATTGCACCATCTACGTGGAGACCGATTCGCAGAAGCCGATCGTCATCGGTCGCGCCGGGGAGATGATCAAGCGTATCGGGACCGAGGCGCGCAAGGATCTGGAAGCGTTCTTCGGCACGAAGGTGTTCCTCGATCTCCGCGTGAAGGTGAACGCCGACTGGCGCGACAACGATCGCGCGCTCGACGCCATCGGCGTGCCGAAGACCGAGTCGCGCGGCCACGGCACGCATCAGCCGCGGGGCCCGCGCAAGCCGCGCGCGTCCGGACGCCGCGGCTGATGTGTTAGATTGAGGGGTTTCCACCCCTGAGCGACGGTGTTCTCCTGATGCCCCAGCGCAAGCTCGACGTCGTGCTCGATTCCGTGAAGCGGCTGATGCGCATGGGGGCCACCGCGAACCTGGTCAACCTGCTGCAGAAGCAGCACCCGGCCGACCTCGCGCACCTCTTCTCCGAGCTCCCCCACAAGGAACGCGACAGCGCCTTCACCGTCCTCGCCGAGCGCAACAGCCGCCTCGCGATGGAGGGGCTGAGCGAGCTCGGGCCCGAGGCCGGCGCGGCGCTCCTCGCCGAACGTTCGGCGGAGGAAATCGGCAAGCTGCTCCAGGACCTGCCTTCCGACGACGCGGCGGCGCTCATCGATTACCTGCCGGAGGAACTGTCGGCGGCCGTGCTCGAGCTCGTGCAGAAGCGGCCGGCGGGCGGCGATGTGGGCGACCTGCTCGAATACAAGGAGCAGACGGCCGGCCGCATCATGAACCCGAAGGTCTTCGCCCTCGCGGAGGACATGACCGCCGGGGAGTCGATCACGGCGCTCCAGGGGTCGCGGGACGTCGAGGTTGTCTTCTATCTCTACGTCATCGACGCCCGCCGCCACCTCGTCGGCGTCGTCTCGCTCCGACGCCTGCTGCTCGTCTCGCCGCAAACTCCTCTCAAGCGGATCATGACGACGGATCTGATCAGCGTGCGGGCGGACATGGATCAGGAGGAGGTGGCGCGGCAGGTCGCGTCGTACAACCTGCTCGCGATTCCGGTCGTGGACGAGGAGAACAAGCTCGTCGGCGTCATCACCGTGGACGACGTGATCGACGTCATCAAGGACGAGGCGACCGAAGACGTCTACCGGCTCGCCGGTGTGACGGGCGACGACCGCGTCTTCACGTCCGCGTGGGACTCGCTGCGCAAGCGGCTGCCGTGGCTCATCGTGAATCTCGCGACCGCGTTCCTCGCGGCGTCGGTGGTCGCGCTGTTCTCCGGCACGATCGACAAGGTCGTGGCGCTCGCGATCTTCATGCCGGTCGTCGCCGGCATGGGCGGTAACGCCGCCACCCAGACGCTGACCGTGATCGTACGCGGCATCGCGCTCGGAGAGCTGACCTGGAGCAACTCGCGCAAGGCGCTCTTCAAGGAAGCGACGGTCGGTCTCGGCAACGGCGTGGCCTGCGGGCTCGTGGGCGCGCTGGTCGTCTGGCTGTTCAGCCACGATCCGATGCTGGCCGGCATCCTCGCGATGGCGATGGTCATCAACATGTTCGTCGCGGCCACGGCCGGCACCGTCATCCCGCTCGCCCTGCGCGCCATGAAGGTGGACCCCGCGCTGGCCTCGGCCGTCTTCATCACGACCCTGACCGACGTCTTCGGGTTTTTTTCGTTCCTGGGCCTGGCAACGGTGATGCTGAAGTACCTGCATCAGCCGGGGTAGAATGAAGGGTCCGTTGCATGCCCGTGTACACGTCCGACGCGCTGATTCTCCGCACCTACAAGCTCGGCGAATCCGATCGGATCGTGGTGTTCCTGACGCGCGACCGGGGCAAGAAGCGAGGCGTGGCCCGCGGGGCGCGCAGCGCCCGGTCGAAGTTCGTCGGCGCCCTGGAACCGATGACGCGCGCGGGGGTCGCCTACTACGAGCGCGAACAGCGCGATCTCGTGCGGATCAACTACGTGGAGCCGACGCGGTCGCCGTTGTCGGGGGTGTCGGGCGAGGCGCTCGGCCACGTGGGCTACTTCGCGGAGCTCATCGATGAGTGGGCGCCCGAGGCGCATGCAGACGAGCGGCTCTACCGGCTGGGGGCGTCGGTCACCGATGCCATCGCCAGCGGCGCGCCGATTGAGGCCCTTGCACGCTACGTCGAGTACTGGGTCCTCCGTCTGGGCGGGGTCTACCCGGCGCTCCGAGAGTGTCCCGGGTGCGGCGAGCCGCTCGGCGCAGGGGCGGTGATGCCGCCGCGCGACGATCTGTTCGTCTGTCGGGCCTGTGCACCGGCCGGCGGGTCGCCGGTCGGTGTCGAGGCGCTGCGGTTTCTCCGCGGTGCGGGCGCCACGGCGCCTGACCGGCTCGAGACGCTGGCCCTGTCGCCAGGCGCCGCACGCGAGCTCGAATCGGTGCATCGGCGCCTGCTCAGCCTGCACCTCGACAAGGATCTGAAGTCCGCGCGGGTGCTGCGCGAGATGCGGGGACGGGGCTGATGGCCGGTCTCGGCGGTCTCGGGACCGGGACCTGTGTCACGCCCGGGAGATCCCTGCCGCTGGAAGCCGGGAGCGGGAAGCTGGAAGCGTCTTTTTAAGAATGGTCACACTGCAGCAGCTGATCTTCAAACTGTCGGAGTTCTGGGCCTCCCGGGGCTGCCTGCTTCAGCAGCCGCTCGACATCGAGATGGGCGCCGGCACGATGCACCCGGAGACGTTCCTCCGAGTGCTCGGCCCTGCACACTGGCACGTCGCCTACGTGCAGCCGTCGCGCCGCCCGGCCGACGGACGCTTCGGCGAGAACCCGAACCGCCTCTTCAAGCACCAGCAGTTCCAGGTCATCCTCAAGCCGGCGCCAGACGATGTGCAGCATCTTTACCTGCAGAGCCTCGAAGCCTGCGGCATCGACCTGCGCGCGCACGACGTCCGCTTCGAGGAGGACAACTGGGAGTCTCCGACCCTGGG
>JANPJN010000356.1:0-6166 GCA_031425515.1 Acidobacteriota bacterium
GCCGTGGTCGTCCTGCGCGGCCTGAATCTAGACATTGCGAGGGGTGAAACGCTCGCGCTCGTGGGACGGAGCGGCGCGGGAAAAAGCACGATTCTGAAGCTCATCAACCGCCTGCTCGAGCCGGACCAGGGGGATGTCATCATCGAAGGCCGGCACCTGCGGGACTGGCCGCTCTATGACCTCAGGCGGCGGACCGGCTACATGATGCAGGAGGTCGGCCTCTTTCCGCACATGAGCATCGCGCGCAACATCGCGGTCGTCCCCGCGCTCCTCGGATGGGAGGAGCGCCGCATCGCGGCCCGCGTCAGCGAGCTCCTCGCGCTCGTCGGCCTCGAGCCCTCGCAGTACCTGTCACGCCGTCCGGACCAGCTCTCGGGCGGCCAGCGCCAGCGCGTCGGCGTCGCCCGGGCGCTCGCGGCCGATCCGCCGGTCCTCCTGATGGACGAACCGTTCGGCGCGCTCGACCCGGTGACGCGCGCGGAGATGCACCGAGAGTTCCGCCGCATCCAGCAGCAGGTGCAGAAGACGGTCGTCCTGGTCACGCACGACATGGCCGAGGCATTTGCGCTGGGGACGCGGGTCGGTGTGCTGGCCGACGGACGTCTCGCGGCGCTCGACGTCCCATCACAGATCGCCAGGTCCACAGACCCTCTCGTCCGGCCGCTGCTCGAACCGCTCTTCGAGGCCAGCGCCGCACACCGGGGGGGCCCTTGACGCTCCTCGACTTCTGGCATTCCCACGCCGGCGAATTCGGCGCGCTCCTCGCACAGCACATCATGCTGGTCGGGGTCTCCACGACGGTCGCCATCGCCGCGGGCGTCCCCCTCGGCATTCTCGCCGCGCGGCGCCCGAGACTCGGCGCCCCGCTCGTCTGGGTTGCCAACGTCGTGCAGACGATTCCCAGCCTCGCGATGTTCGGGTTCCTGCTCCCGCTGCCCCTGGTCGGCGGCCTCGGCGCGCGGGTCGCGATCTTCGTCCTCATTCTCTATGCGCTGCTGCCTGTCATCCGGACGACGACCGCGGGGATCCGCTCGGTCGATCCCGTCCTCGTGGAAGCCGGGACGGCGCTTGGCATGACTCCGGGGCAGCTCCTCCGCACCGTTCAACTCCCGCTGGCCCTGCCCTCGATCGTGGCCGGCATCCGCGTCGCGGCCGTGATCGGCGTCGGCACCGCGACGATTGCCGCGGCAGTGGGCGCCGGCGGCCTCGGCGAATACATCTTCCGCGGCCTCTCGATGGTGGATCCCACCGTCATCCTCGCCGGCGCCGTTCCCTCCGCCCTGCTCGCCCTCTCGATCGACGGTGCGCTCACCCTGCTGGAGCGCCAGGTCCGATCGATGCCGCACGAACCGGCCGCCAGGCGCCGCAGGGCCGTTGCGGCGGTCCTCGCGCTGCTGGTCGTCGCGGTTGCCGCGGCCTCGGCGGCGTACGCACTGCGGGCTCCCGGCAACGCGATTCGTGTGGGCTCGAAGAACTTCACCGAGCAACTGATCCTCGGAGAGCTCCTCGCGCAGACGATCGAGGCCCGGACGCCGTACAGGGTCGAGCGCCGGCTGAACCTGGGCGGCACGTTCATCTGCGACCGTGCCCTCCGCTCGGGCGACATCGACGTCTACGTCGAATATTCCGGCACCGCGCAGACCGCGATCTTTCGCGACCCTCCCGGAGGAACCCGCGCCGAGGGCTTCGAGACGCTCCGCGGCCGCTACGCGGACGCGGGCGTGACCCTCATGGACCCGCTCGGGTTCGAGAACACCTTCGCGCTTCTGGTTCGCGGCGACGCCGCAAGGGCCGCCGGCTGGAAGACCCTGTCAGACCTGGTGCCGCAAGCCGCGACGTTGCGCGCAGGGTTCGGCTACGAGTTCCTGCAGCGGCAGGACGGCTATCCCGGCCTGGCCCGGGCCTACGGGCTGCGGTTTGCCGCACCGCCCACCGCCATGGACCTGTCCCTCATCTACCGGGCCCTGGCCGAGCGCCAGGTCGATCTGGTCGCCGGCGACGCCACCAGCGGCCTCATCGAGGCCTACGATCTGGTCATGCTGGACGACGACCGCCACTACTTCCCGCCCTACGACGCGGCGGCCGTCGTCCGCACCGCGGCGCTGCATCAGCACCCCGGCCTCGGCGAGGCCCTCGGCTACCTCTCCGGCCGCATCAGCGTGGCCGACATGCGGCGGATGAACCATGCCGTGGACGGCCGCCGGCAGGACCCGGCCGACGTCGCCCGCGCGTTTCTTGATATGCTCAAATGATGGCTGGACTCAACTCTTTCGGCACGCGGACGAAGCTCGCGGTCGGCGGCACGACCTACGACATCTTCAGTCTCGCGGCGCTCGAGCGCGCCGGCCACACCGGCATCTCGCGCCTGCCGTTCTCGCTCAAAATCCTTCTCGAGAACCTGCTGCGACGCGAAGACGGCCGCTTTGTCCATGCCGAAACGGTGACCGCCATGGCGGGCTGGGACGTGAAGTCCACCGCCCAGCAGGAGATTGCCTTCACCCCCGCACGGGTCCTTCTCCAGGACTTCACGGGTGTGCCGGCCGTGGTCGACCTCGCCGCCATGCGCGACGGCATCGTCCGGCTCGGCGGCGACCCGAAGAAGGTCAACCCGCTCCAGCCGGTCGAGCTCGTCATCGATCACTCGGTCCAGGTCGATCACTATGCCGAGCTCAACGCCGCGGAACTGAATGCCGTGCTCGAGTTCGGACGCAACAAGGAGCGCTACACCTTCCTCCGCTGGGGCCAGGAGGCCTTTCAGAACTTCCGCGTGGTCCCGCCCGATACCGGCATCGTCCATCAGGTCAACCTCGAGTACCTCGCCCGGGTCGTCTTCAGCGAGCGCTCGGGCGACGGTATGCTCGCCTATCCGGACACGCTCGTCGGTACGGACTCGCACACCACGATGGTGAACGGCCTGGGGGTCGTCGGATGGGGCGTTGGCGGGATCGAGGCCGAGGCCGCGATGCTCGGCCAGCCGGTGTCGATGCTCATTCCCGAAGTGGTCGGCTTCCGTCTCGTGGAGCGGCTCCCCGAAGGGGCGACCGCCACGGACCTCGTGCTCACCATCACCGAGCGCCTGCGCAAGGCGGGTGTGGTCGGCAAGTTCGTCGAGTTCTACGGGCCCGGCCTCGAGTTCCTCACGATCGCCGACCGCGCGACGCTCGGCAACATGTCGCCGGAGTACGGCGCCACGATTGCCATCTGCCCGATCGACGACATGACGCTCGATTACCTGCGGCTCACCGGCCGCGACGAGGCGCTGGTCAAGCTCGTCGAAGCGTATACGAAGGAGCAGGGGCTCTTCCGCCGCCCCGACGCGCCCGATCCCGTGTACACGTCAACGCTGGAGCTCAATCTGTCGACGGTGGAGCCGAGCCTCGCCGGACCGAAGCGGCCCCAGGACCGCGTGTCGCTGCGTCAGGCGAAGTACAAGTTCCAGCAGGCGCTCGAGGGGATGCTGACCGAGTCGAAGGCCTCCAAGGCCGCGTCGGTCAAGGCCGGTGGCGTGCCGTCGCCGGCTCCACAGCCGGCGGGCGTCGCCATCGCGACGGCCGCACCCGTCCCGCCCGGGCTCGAGGGGCTCGATCACGGCTCGGTCGTCGTGGCCGCGATCACGAGCTGCACGAACACGTCCAATCCGAGCGTGATGATCGGCGCCGGCCTGCTCGCGCGCAACGCCGTCAAGCGGGGGCTGAAGGTCAAGCCGTGGGTCAAGACCAGCCTCGCGCCAGGCTCGCTCGTCGTCACCGAATATTTCAAGGCCGCTGGGCTGCTGGAATACCTCGCGGAGCTCGGGTTCAACGTGGTGGGCTATGGGTGCACGACCTGCATCGGCAACAGCGGTCCGCTGCCGGACGCCGTCTCGGCGATCGTCAAGGACCGCAACCTGATCGTCGCGTCGGTGCTGAGCGGGAACCGCAACTTCGAGGGGCGCATCCAGTCCCAGGTGCGCGCGAACTATCTGGCCTCGCCGCCGCTGGTCGTCGCCTATGCCCTGGCGGGGCGGATGCAGATCGATATGACGACCGAGCCGCTTGGCCTGGACGGCGCGGGCCAGCCCGTGTATCTGAAGGACCTCTGGCCGAGCGAGCGGGAGATCCAGGAGACGATGCTGCGGTCGGTGCGGTCGGAGATGTTCCGCGACAGCTACGCCAAGGTGTTCGACGGTGACGAGCGGTGGCGGTCGCTGCCGAGCCCGGTGGGCGAGCGCTTCGAGTGGGACGACGAGTCCACCTATATTCGTAATCCTCCCTTCTTCGAGGGGATCACGCTCGAGCCGGTCCCGCCGAGCGATATCGTCGCGGGGCGCGCGCTGGCGGTGCTGGGCGACAGCGTGACGACCGATCACATTTCTCCGGCCGGGTCCATTCCAGCCGACAGTCCGGCGGGGAAGTATCTGATCGCGAAGGGTGTCGCCCCGAAGGACTTCAACTCCTACGGCGCCCGCCGGGGCAATCACGAAGTGATGATGCGCGGCACCTTCGCGAACATCCGCCTCCGCAATCAGCTCGCACCCGGGACGGAAGGGGGCTGGACGACGCTCCTCCCCGACGGCGCCGTGATGACGATCTACGACGCCTCCGTGCGCTACAAGGAAAGCGGCGTTCCGCTGATCATCCTGGCCGGCAAGGAATACGGATCGGGATCGTCGCGCGACTGGGCGGCGAAGGGCACGCTGCTGCTGGGCGTGCGAGCGGTGCTGGCCGAGAGCTTCGAGCGCATCCATCGCAGCAACCTCGTCAACATGGGCGTGCTGCCGCTCCAGTTCCGGGCCGGTTCCAACGCGGCCTCACTGAAGATCACCGGGCGTGAGCGCTTTGACATCCTCGGGATGGGAGAGACGCTGCAGCCGCGAGGCGTCGTGACCGTACGCGTCACGTGCGCCGACGGATCGATTCAGGACATCACCACGACCGCACGCATCGACACGCCGGAGGAGCTCGTCGCGTTCCGCAACGGCGGCATCCTGCCCTACGTCGTCCGTCAGCTGGTCAGGAGCTGACGACAGGCGGCAGCAGACGATGGGCGCGAGCACCGGCAGGCATGGGCTGACGGCGGACGCCGTCAAGGCCGAAGCCGCGGCGGCCGGTTTCGATCTCTGCGGAATTGCGCCGGCGGATCATGCGCCGGAGCTCGACTTCCTCCACGACTGGCTCGACCGCGGCTTCGGTGGGGAGATGGACTATCTCCGCCGGACCGCGGAGCGCCGCGCGGACGTTCGTGCCGTCCTGCCGTCCGCACAATCCGTGATTTCGCTGGGCGTGGTGTACAACACCGGCCGCCCCTACTCGGTCGAGCAGCCGGACCCGGCCGTCGCGGCCATCGCCCGGTATGCCTGGGGCGATGACTATCATGAGGTCCTCGGCGCCAGGCTCGAGCGGTTCGTGGGGTGGTTGCGGGCCGCCGCGGGCGAGACGTTCGAAGCCCGCAGCTACGTCGATACCGGTCCCGTGCAGGAGCGCGTGCACGCCCAGCGCGCGGGTATCGGATGGATCGGCAAGAACACCTGTTTGATCAATCCCGAGCTCGGCTCCTGGGTCTTTCTCGCCGCGGTCATTTCCAATCTGTCGCTGCCGGCAGACACGCCCGAGCTCGATCACTGCGGATCGTGCACGCTCTGCCTCGAGGCCTGCCCTACGGGCGCGCTCGTCGAGCCCGGCGTGCTCGACTCGAGACGCTGTCTGTCGTACCTCACGATTGAAGTGAAGGGTGCGATTCCGGATGCGCATCGGACGGACATCGGTGCGCACGCCTACGGATGCGACATCTGCCAGGAGGTGTGCCCGTGGAACCTGACGCCGACGACCGCGGAGTCGGACGCCCCGGTGTGGCAGCCTCGGGCGGGCCTCGACGCACCGCTGCTGCTGGATCTCTGGCGACGGTCGGATGACGGGCTGCGGGCGTTGCTCAAGGGGAGCTCGATGAAGCGGGCGGGGGTGAAGCGGTTCCGGCGCAATCTCGCGGTGGCGATCGGGAACAGCGGACGGCCGGAGGCGGCGGCGGAGCTCGAGGGGCAGGCCGAGGCGACCTGCGCCGATCCCATCGTCGCCGAGCACGTGCGATGGGCGGTGGAGAAGCTTCGCGGGTGATCGGCGGCAGGACGTCCGCCGGGAGAGAATAGAGGCATGGCCGAGCGATTTCAGCCCACGCTGCTGCTGTCGATGCC
>JANPJN010000357.1:0-10693 GCA_031425515.1 Acidobacteriota bacterium
TCCGGCTCTCAGCTCTCAGCTTCCCGGGGTGCGACCCTCGAACGTCACCGACGTGAGCCCTCAGCTTGCACTGCTCGATCCTCGTAATGGAGGATCGCAATGCAGGACTTCAGAAGTCTGAAGGTGTGGCAGAAAGCGCACAGACTGGCGCTCGACGTGTACTTCGTTTCTGCGCCCCTCGCCGGTCGGCGGGAGTTCAACCTTCGCAATCAGATGGTCCGGGCGGCCATTTCGGTGCCCGCGAACATCGCCGAGGGCTGTGGCCGGACTGGCGAGCGGGAGCTCCGCCGGTTCTGCCGCATCGCTTTGGGTTCGGGCAGCGAACTTGAGTATCATCTGCTTCTCGCCAGGGACCTGGACCTGCTGCCGGGTCCGGCGTACGAGCCACTGGCTGGACGGGTGGTCGAGATAAAGCGCATGCTCTCGGGGCTGATTCGGAATCTGGGAACTCATTCTGAGGGCTGGTAGCTGAAGGCTGACAGCTAACGGGGGCGACCGCCAATGAGAGTCTACGATGCGCCCGGCATCAGGAACGTCGCGCTGGTGGGGCACAGCGGCGCGGGCAAGACACAGTTGCTGTCCGCGCTGCTCTTCGACGCGGGCGCGGTGAACCGGCTGGGGCGGGTAGACGACGGCACGACCGCGACGGACTACGACGACGAGGAGATCGCCCGGAAGCACACGCTGGCGTGCAGCCTGGCCTGGGTGGAGTGGAACCGCCACAAGATCAATTTCATCGACACGCCCGGGATGGCGAACTTCCTGAGTGATGCCCGGGCCGCGCTGCGGGTGGCCGATGCCGCGCTGGTGGTCGTGGACGCGGTCCACGGCGCCGAGGTCTCCACCGAGAAGGTCTGGGCCATCGCGGAGGAGCAGCGCCTCCCCCGCCTCATCGTCCTCAACAGGCTCGACCGTGAACGTGCGAGCCTCGACCGCTCGATCGAGTCGCTGCGCGCCGTGTTCGGCCGCGCGGTCGTTCCCCTGCAGTTGCCCATCGGCGAAGACCGCGGCTTCCGCGGCGTGGTCGATCTCGTCTCCCTCAAAGCCTGGACGTTCGCCGAGGACGGGACCGGCAAACCGCAGCAGGGCGATATTCCCGGCGTCCTGATCGAGCCCGCGCGCACGGCGCGGGAGGTGCTCATCGAGATGGTCGCGGAGGCGGACGACGCGCTGATGGAGCGGTTCTTCGACGCGGGCACGCTGACGCAGGAGGAACTGCTCGGCGGCCTGAAGCGGGCCGTGGCAGCCGCACGGATTTTTCCGGTGCTCTGCACCTCCGCCACCGCGAACGCCGGCTTGCAGCCGCTGCTCGACGCCATCCTCGCGTACGTGCCGTCCCCCGCCGAACGACCAACGCCTGCCGCCGACGCGCGGGGGGACGCGATGGACGTATCGGCGACCGATGGCGTTCCAGCCGCGGCGTTCATCTGGAAGACCGTGGCCGATCCGTTTGCTGGTCGGATCACCATGTTCCGCGTGATCCAGGGGGCGCTCAAGTCCGACTCCACCATACAGAACCTGACCAGGAATGTCCCCGAGCGCCTGGGCCATCTCGTGCTGCTGCAGGGCAAGGCGCAGACGCCGGTACCCGAGATCAAGGCGGGGGATCTGGGAGCCGTGGCGAAGCTCAAGGAGAGCCAGACCAACGATCTGATCGCCGAGAAGGCGGTCAGCTTTACGCTGGCTCCGATTCGCTTTCCAGAGCCGGTCATCTCCTACGCGATCGAGCCGAAGAGCCGGGGCGACGAGGAGAAGATCAGCACGGCGCTCCATCGCCTGCGGGAGGAGGATCCGACGGTCACCTACATGCGCGATGCGCAGACCAGGGAGCTGCTCCTCGCGGGGCAGGGGCAGTCACATATCGAAGTCACCGTGGCGAAGTTGAAGCGCCGCTTCGGCGTCGAGGTCAACCTCAAGCTCCCGCGGATCCCCTATCGCGAGACAATCGGCGCATCGACCGAGGCCCATGGCCGCCACAAGAAGCAGACCGGCGGGCACGGGCAGTTCGGCGACTGCAAGGTGCGGTTCGACCCGCTGCCCCGCGGCGCCGACTTCGAGTTCGTGGACGACATCTTCGGGGGGTCCATCCCGCGCCAGTACGTTCCGGCGATCGAGAAGGGGATCCAGGATGCGCGGCTGCGGGGCGTCCTCGCCGGCTACCCGATGGTGGATTTCCGCGCGACGGTGTTCGATGGCTCCTTCCACGCCGTCGATTCGAACGAGCTGTCGTTCAAGATGGCGGGGTCGCTCGCCTTCAAGGACGGGATGGCGCGGGCGCGGCCCACGCTGCTCGAGCCGGTGATGGACGTGGAGGTCCAGGCGCCGAACGACTTCGCCGGGGATCTGATGGGGGATTTGAACAGCCGGAGGGGTCGCATCGCGGGGATGGACACGCGGGGCACGGCGACCGTGATCCGCGCCAAGGTGCCGATGGCCGAGATGCTGAGTTACGAACAGCACCTGACGTCAGCGACAGGCGGGCGGGGCTCCTATCACATGGAATTTTCCCACTACGAGGAAGTGCCCTCCCACCTCCATGCCCGGATCATCGCCGCCGCCCGCGCGGAGCGTGGTCACGAGACCGCCGCGGAGGAATGACGCCCGGCTGTGTGCCTGGCATCTTCCTTCCGCGGCGTCTTTGGAAACTACGCGCCGCCGGACTTCCTGGGCGCGCGGGGCGCGGAGGCCTTACCCTTCGTGGTCGCACGGCCTGACTTGTCGCTCTTCAGCCGGCGGCCGGGCTTGGCCTTGTTCTCGGATGTCTCCTCGCCGGCCTCTTCACCCTCGGCCTTCTTGCCGCGCAGTCGCTGGGCGGCCGCCCGCAGCCGGCCGCCGACGCCCTTGGGCGCCGCCGCGGCACCGGACTCGGCGTTCTCGGCTTCGGCGTTGGGATTGAACTCGCTGCCGACGAGTTCGATCTGCGCCACTTCCGCGCTGTCGCCCCGCCGGAACCCGATACGAAGGATCCGCGTGTAGCCTCCAGGGCGGCCTTCGAAGCGCGGCGCGATCGTGTCGAACAGTTTGCCGACGACGTCCCGGTCCTGGATGTCGCGCAGGACCAGTCGCCGGGCATGGAGCGAGCGCCCGTTGGCGTCGCCCGCGGCAAGCCCGCGCTTGGCCAGCGTGATGATGCGCTCGACGAACGGGCGCAACTCTTTCGCCTTGGGCACCGTCGTCTCGATCCGCTCGTGGAGGATCAGGGCCGCGGCCTGATTGCGCAGCATCGCGATGCGGTGCTCGGTGACGCGGCCGAGCTTCCGGTGACTGACTCTGTGACGCATGATGTTTCTTGTCCTTCAGCTCACAGCCATCAGCTGTCAGCTATCAGCCCACAGCTATCAGCTGTCAGCTTCCAGTTTTCAGCAGTCGGCCGTCAGCGCTCCATTCAAAGAAAGGTCGCATGCTGACGGCTGACCGCCGATGGCTGCCTAGTCCTGCGAGTGCGCCGCCGGCTGATCCAGCCGCATCCCGAGACTCAGGCCCATGCCCGAGAGGATCTCCTTGATCTCGTTCAGCGACTTGCGGCCGAAGTTCTTCGTCTTCAGCATCTCCCCTTCGGTCTTCTGCACGAGCTCGCGAATCGTCCGGATGTTCGCGTTCTTGAGGCAGTTGTAGGAGCGCACGGACAGCTCCAGCTCCTCGACGCTCTTGTCGAGGTTCTCGTTGAGCGCGGCGCGCGGCGTATCGGCCAGCGCGTCGGACTGCAGGTCGCCGACTTCTTCGAGATTGATGAAGATGTTCAGATGGTCGCGAATCAGCTTGGCCGAGAGCGACACGGCGTCGCGGGGCGTGACCGAGCCGTTCGTCCAGACGTCCACCGTGAGCTTGTCGTAGTCGGTCGTCTGGCCGAGGCGCGCGGCCTCGACGAGATAGTTGACCTTCTTGACCGGCGAGTGCACGGAGTCGATCGGGATCCAGCCGATGCCAAGATCCTCGTCGAAGTTCTTGTCGGCCGACACGTAGCCCCGCCCGCGCTTCACGCGCATCTCCATCACGAACTTGCCACCTTCGGAGACCGTCGCGATGTGCGCATCCGGCTCGAGGATCTCGACATCGGCGTCGGTCTCGATGTCGCTCGCCTTGACGACGCCCGCCTTGCTGATGCGCAGGTAGAGCGTCTTGGTCGAATCGACGTGCATCTTCAGCGGAACCTGCTTGAGGTTCAGGATGATGTCGGTGGCATCCTCGGTGACGCCGGGGATCGGCGAGAACTCGTGGAGCACGCCGTCGATCTTGACCGCCGTGACCGCCGCGCCCTCGATCGACGAGAGCAGCACGCGCCGGAGGGCATTGCCAATCGTCGTGCCGAACCCGCGCTCGAACGGCTGGGCGTGGAACCGGCCGAACCGGTCCGTCAGGGTCTCGCGCTCGAACTCCAGCCGCTTGGGCCGCTGAAAACCTTTCCAGAGCATGTCGCTATCTGTCCTTTCAATCGCGCCCCCGATCCTGGGGACCCGCCAGACCTGCCGTTACGCCCCCCGCCTCCCGCCGCAGGTCTGGAATGGCTGCGGGCGGAGGGACACCGAACCAGCTACCGCCATCAGCTGTCAGCTGAGAGCTGATAGCTGAAAGCTACTTGCTATACAACTCGACGATGAGCTGTTCCTGCACGGGCAGGTTGATCTGCTCGCGCGTGGGCAGCGATGCCACGCGGCCGCTCAACTGACCGGCATCGAAGACCAGCCATTCGGGAATGCCGCGCCCCTTCACTTCTTCCATCGCGTGCACGATGGCGGTGTTCTCTGCGCTCGTGCCGCGGACCGCGATGACGTCGCCGGCCTTGAGCGAGTAGGACGGCACGTCCACCTTCCGGCCGTTCACCAGGAAGTGGCCGTGGCGCACGAGCTGCCGGGCCTGTGCACGCGAGGTCGCGAGCCCGAGGCGATAGATGACGTTGTCGAACCGCCGCTCGAGCAGCTGCAGCAGCGTCTCGCCCGTGATGCCGCGCGTCCGATCGGCCATCTCGAAGTAGCGCCGGAACTGGTTCTCCAGGACGCCGTAGATGCGCTTGACCTTCTGCTTCTCGCGCAGCTGCAGGCCGTAGCCGACCAGCTTCGCCTTGCGAAGCTTCCCGTGCTGTCCGGGCGGGAGGTTGCGCTTTTCGATGGCGCACTTTTCCGTGTAGCAGCGCTCTCCCTTCAGGAAGAGTTTCATGCCTTCGCGCCGGCACAGCCGGCAGACGGGACCGATATAACGTGCCATTCTTGATCCTTGTCGCTTCCAGTTCCCAGCTTCCAGCTTCCAGCCTTCAGCTTTCCGTGCTCAACCGCAACTCGAGCTTCCGCTCTTGTCCCAGAGATCCTGTCCGACCGTAGCCGGAAGCTGGAAGCTGGAAGCCGGAAGCTGGTTTCTTACACTCGTCTCCGCTTCGCCGGACGGCACCCGTTGTGCGGAATCGGCGTGACGTCGCGAATCGATTTGACGTCGATGCCGATGGTCTGCAGCGCGCGGATGGCCGATTCGCGGCCGGCGCCAGGGCCCTTGACGCGCACTTCGACGCTCCGCATGCCGAACGCCTTCGCGGCGTTGCCGGCCGCGATGGCGGCCTGGGTCGCTGCGAATGGCGTGCCCTTCCGGGAGCCCTTGAAGCCGATCCCGCCGGCGCTCGACCACGCCACCACGGCCCCCTCGGCGTCCGTAATGGTGATGATCGTGTTGTTGAAGGAGGCCTGGATGTGCGCGAACCCGTGGTGCACGATCCGCTTCTCGCCCCGCTTCTTGAACGCCTTCTTCTTGACCGGCCGGCCGGCGGACTTCTTTCCGCCTTCAGGCGGCACTGACGCGTCGATGGTTTCGATCTTTGCCATGTCTGTAGCTCGCTAAACCGTTTTCTTCTTTGCGACCGCGCCCTTGCGCGGGCCCTTCCGCGTGCGCGCGTTGGTCTTCGTGCGCTGGCCGCGGACCGGCAGGTTCCGCCGGTGGCGCAGCCCGCGATAGCTGCCAATCTCCATCAGCCGCTTGATGTTGAGCGAGATCTCCTTCCGGAGGTCCCCTTCGACGCCGCCCTGCTCCTCAATCACCCGGCTGATCTTCCGGACGTCGTCTTCCGACAGATCCTTGATGCGGATGTCCGGGCTGACGCCCGCCGCCGTCAGGATGTCCCCCGAGCGCTTGCGCCCGATGCCATAGATGTACGTGAGCCCGATCTCGATGCGCTTGCCCCGGGGAAGATCGACGCCAGCAATACGTGCCATTTCTTTTGATCCTTGTAGCTATCAGCTCTCAGCTATCAGCGCTCAGGCTGTCAGCGTTCAGTCCGCAGCCGTCAGCTGATGGCTGACCGCTGATGGCTGAAGGCTGAGCCTATCCTTGTCTCTGCTTGTGCTTCTGATTGGCGCAAATCACCCGCACCACCCCCTGGCGGCGGACGATCTTGCACTTGTCACAAATCTTCTTCACCGACGCTCGGACCTTCATAACGTTCCTTTTCCCTCGTCGTTCACCGCGAGCTCACGACGGCGACAATGCGGCCGCGCGTCAGATCCCGCGGCGAGAGCTCCATCCGCACCCGGTCACCGATGAGCACGCGGATGAAGTTCCGGCCCACTCCGCCCGGCGCGTGCGCCACGACGCGGCGCTCGTGCTCGATTCCAACCCGGTACAACCCGAGAGGCAGCGCCTCGAGGACCGTCCCCTCCACCGTGATGGCGCCGTCGCGCCCCGTCGAGGCCACACTCGTCACCGCGCCGACGTCGGGACGGTCCGCCGCGTCAGGACCAGCGGACCGGCCTTCGTGACGGCGACCGTGTGCTCGAAGTGCGCCGACAGGCTGCCGTCCTTCGTGACCGCCGTCCAGCCGTCCCCCAACACCTTCACCGCGGGCCGGCCGACATTCACCATCGGCTCGATCGCGAGCGTCATGCCTTCCGCCAGTCGGGGGCCGCGCCCCGGCTCGCCGTAATTGGCAATCTGCGGCTCCTCGTGCAGCGACGACCCGATCCCGTGCCCCACGAACTCCCGCACCACCGAGAACCCGTGCGCTTCGACGTGCGCCTGAATCGCGTGGCCGATGTCGGACACCCGCCCGCCCAGCCGGACCTGCGCGATCCCCTTCTCGAGCGATTCCTGCGTGACCCGGAGCAGCCTCGCTGCCTCGTCCGACACGCGTCCGACCGCGACGGTCACCGCCGAGTCCCCGTAGAACCCGTTCAGCTGCACGCCCATGTCGAGCGAGAGGATGTCCCCCTCGATCAGCGGCCGCGCCGAGGGGATCCCGTGGACCACCTGCTCGTTCACCGACGCACACAGCGTGCACGGGTACCCGCGATATCCCTTGAATGCCGGCACCGCGCCGCCCGCCCGCACCAGCTTCTCCGCGACCGCGTCGAGCTCGGCGGTGCTGATGCCAGGCACCACCATCCCTTCCAGCTCGGCCAGCACGTCGGCCACGAGCGCGTTGGGCGCCCGCATCCGCTCGATCTCCGTCGGCGACTTGCACACGATCATCGGACCGCTCCCGAGGCGCCCGGCGCATCGGCCTGCGACGCCTGATCGAGGGCGGCATCGATCGCCCCCGTCACGACGTCCGGCGCCTGGTGGCCGTCGAGCGACGTGAACGTCGGGCGCGCCGCGTAGTACTCGACGAGGGGCCGGGTCTGCCGGATATACACCTTCAGCCGCTCCCGCACGATCTCAATCCCGTCGTCCACCCGCGTCACGAGCAATCCATCGCACTTCCCGCAGCGCGTCGTCCATTCCGGCGCCGCGTTCGATCCGCACGCGCTGCAGATCCGCCGCGTCGCCAGTCGCCGCACCAGCACGTCCTCCGGCACGACGATGTCGAGCACGACGAGGGGCCCCCGCCCGTCAATCAGCCGGTCGAGCGCGACCGCCTGGACCACCGTGCGCGGAAAGCCGTCCAGCACGAACCCGCAGCGCACGTCGCCCTGCTCGAGGCGATCCCGGACGATCGAGATCATGAGGTCGTCGCTCACCAGGTTGCCGGCCTCCATCGTGACCTTCGCGGCACTCCCGACCTCGGTGCGCGCCGCGACCGCCTCGCGGAGCATATCGCCGGTCGAAATCTTCGGCAGCCGCCGCGTCCGCGAGAGCCGCTCCGCCTGCGTCCCCTTCCCCGCCCCGGGCGGGCCCAGCAGGACGACGTTCAGGGCGCCGCCGGGGCAGGCGCCTGGCGCTGCCCCCAACCTATTGCCCCCGCCGGCCGCGGATCCGGGTCTTCTTCATGAAGCCGTCGTAGTGCCGCATGATGAGCTGCGACTCGACCTGCTGCACGGTATCCATCGCCACGCCGACGATGATGAGGAGCGAGGTGCCGCCGAAGAAGAACGACACGCCCATGCCTTCGGTGATGAAGCGGGGCAGCGCGGCGTCGAGCCGCTCGCCGATGAACGGGATCGGCGCCACCTTGAACCCGCTGATCAGGAAGGTCGGAAGAATCGCTACCATCGCGAGGTAGACGGCCCCCACCAGCGTGATACGCGTGAGGATCGTGTCGATGTATTCCGCCGTCCGCTTGCCGGGCCGGATGCCGGGAATGAAGCCGCCATACTTCCGCATGTTCTCCGCGACGTCATCCGGGTTGAAGATGATGGCCGTATAGAAGTAGCAGAAGAAGATGATCCCGACGACGTACAGCAAATCGTGCAGCGGCATGCCCGGCGCAATCTGCTCGAGTGGCGACCGCAGCCAGCCGAACCGGCTGTCGTCGGTCAGGAGCGGCGCAAGCGTGCCCGGAAACGCCAGAATCGACGACGCGAAAATGACCGGAATGACGCCGCCCGTGTTCACCTTCAGCGGGATGTGCGTGCTCGACCCGCCGTACATCCGGCGTCCGACCACACGCTTGGCGTATTGGACCGTGACTCGCCGGTGCCCCCGCTCGACAAAGACAATCGCGGCGATGACCCCGAACATCAGGATCACCAGCGCCACGAGCCGCACGAGCCCCATCTGGCCGGTCTTCAACTGCTCGAGCGTCGTGATCACAGCCGACGGCAGATTGACGACAATGCCCGCGAAGATGATGAGGGACATGCCGTTGCCGATGCCCCGCTCGGTGATCTGCTCGCCGAGCCACATGATGAACGTCGTGCCGGTCGTGAGCGTCAGGATCGTCAGCAGCCGGAAGCCCCAGCCGGGGTTGTACACGAGGGGCAGGCCCCCCGCGATCTCCGTGTTGCGCTCGAGGAAGTACGCGATCCCGAGCGCCTGCACGACGCTGAGCAGAATGGTCCCGTAGCGCGTGTACTGCGTGATCTTCCGGCGCCCGAGCTCGCCTTCCTTCGAGATGCGCTCGAGGTACGGCCAGACGACGGTGAGGAGCTGCAGGATGATCGACGCGCTGATGTAGGGCATGATGCCCAGCGCGAAGATCGTCATCTGCGACAGGTTCTGCCCCGAGAACATGTCGTACAGGCCGAACATCGTGTTCTTCGCCTGATCGACCAGGACCGCCAGCGCCTCGGGGTTGATTCCTGGCGTCGGGATGTGGCCGCCGACGCGGTACACGGCCAGCAGACCGAGCGTGAACAACACGCGCTTTCTGAGGTCCGCAACCGAGAAGATGTTCTTGAGGCTTTCGAGCATGACACCCTTATGGAACAGGCTTGCGCCGTCCTACGCCAGCACCTCGGCCCTGCCGCCGGCCGCGGCAATCTTCTCCGCCGCCGTGCCGCTGAACTTATGGGCGTGGACGGTCAGTGCCTTGGCAATCGCGCCGCGCCCCAGCACCTTCACGCGCCCGGTCCGCCGCACGAGGCCGCGCTCGCGCAACAGCTCCACCGTGACCTCGACGCCGGCGTCGAAGCGCTCCTCCAGCGTGTCGAGGTTCACAACCTCGTACTCCACGCGGAAGATATTGGTGAAGCCGCGCTTCGGCACGCGCCGGTGCAGCGGCATCTGGCCGCCTTCGAAGCCGCGCTTGTGCGTGAAGCCCGATCGCGATTTCGCGCCCTTGTGGCCACGCCCCGCCTGCACGCCGGTGCCGGAGCCCTGGCCGCGGCCGACGCGCTTCTTCGAGTGCTTGGCCCCCTTGGGCGGTTTCAGATTCGAGAGACTCATGTTCTGATCCTTACTCCTGGACCGTCACGAGGTGACGAACCTTGAGAATCATCCCGCGTGTGGCGGGCGAATCGACCAGCTCCACCGAATGGCCGATCCGCCGCAGGCCCATACCCTGCACGGTCGCGCCCTGCGTCCGGTCGAACCCGATCGGGCTCTTCACCAGCGTGATGGTCACCATCCGGCGGTCTGCCGCCGGCTGCCCCTGTGCCGTTTTTCGTCTCGGCATGGCGTTACCGTGTCGCCTCGGCGAGGTCGCCGGGCTGCTCTTCCTTGCCGCGCAGCCGGCGCACGGCGCCGGGATCGCGCAGGCCCATCAGGCCGGTGAAGGTCGCCCGCACGACGTTGTGCGAGTTGGCCGACCCGAGTGACTTGGTCAGCACGTTCTGGATGCCGCACGCTTCGACCACCGCGCGGACCGCGCCGCCCGCGATGATGCCCGTGCCATCGGGCGCCGGCTTCAGCAGCACCTGCCCGGCGCCGAAGCGCCCCAGCACGGGGTGCGGCACGGTCGTGCCCTGCAGGGGTACGCGAATCAGCGACTTCTTCGCCGCCTCGATCCCCTTCTTGATGGCCGAGGGCACTTCCTTCGCCTTGCCAACCCCGAACCCCACCACGCCATGGCCGTCGCCGACGACCACGAGCGCGCTGAAGCTCAGGTTCTTGCCCCCCT
>JANPJN010000358.1:0-2232 GCA_031425515.1 Acidobacteriota bacterium
CTGATCGCGGACGAGCCCACCGGCAACCTCGACTCGGACAACGGCCAGCGCGTCCTCGAGCTCCTGACCGAGCTCAATCGCGAAACCGGCGTGGCGCTCCTCCTCGCCACCCATGCGCCGGAGGTGGCGGCGGCCGCCCACCGCGTGATCCGGATGCGCGATGGGCGGATCGAGGCCGCGGATCCCTCCCGTGCGCCTGTTTAGCTGGTTCATCCTGCGGCGGATGGCTCGGGAGCCGCTGCGAGCCGGGCTCACGGCCGTCGGCATCGCGCTCGGCGTGGCCGTGGTCGTGGCGATTCAGCTCACCAACGCGAGCTCCCTGGCCGGGTTCGAGACGGCCCTCAATACCGTGTCCGGCCGGGCGTCGCTCGAAATCATCGGGGTCGGCGCGGGGATTGAAGAGGAGCGGATCCAGGAGATCGGATGGCTCCGGGAGTACGGCCAGGTCGCTCCGGTCATCGAGGGGGACCTCGTCTATCGCGAGCCGGGCCGCCCGACCGATGTGCTGCGGCTGCTCGGGGTGGACATCCTGCGCGAGCAGCCGTTCCGGGACTACGCGCTGGACACGCGGCCTGCGACGTTGGGCGGTGATGCCTCCCCCGCTGACCCGACGCCGCCGGACCTGCTGGCGCTGCTGATCGACCCGGCGTCGGCGATCGTGCCGGCGCGATTTGCCGCGCCGAGAGGGCTGGGGCCCGGATCGACGCTGCCGGTGACGGTTGGCGATCGCACGGTGGCGCTGACCATCCGGGCGCTGTTGAAAGACGAGGGGCCGGCCCGAGTGCTCGACGGCCGGTTCGTGCTGATGGACATCGCCGGCGCCCAGCAGGCGCTCAATCGGTTCGGCCGCGTCGACCGCGTCGAAGTGCGTCTCGCACCGGGGTCCGACCCGGATACGACGGAAGCGGCGATCGCGGGGCGCCTGCCCGCGGGGCTCAGTGTGCAGCGGCCGTCGCAGCGCGGACGCCAGGTCGAGCAGATGCTGGCGGCCTTTCATCTCAACCTGACCGCACTCTCCTACATCGCGCTGCTCGTGGGGCTGTTTCTCGTCTACAACACCGTCTCGGTCGCGGTGCTCTCGCGACGGGCCGAAATCGGCACGCTGCGGGCGCTCGGGGTGACGCGCGGTGGCGTGCGGGGGCTGTTCCTCGCGGAGGCCGCCATCCTGGCGATCGCGGGGTCGGGGCTCGGGGTGCTGCTCGCGAGAGTGCTTGCCAACGCGACCGTCGCGCTGACGTCCACGACCGTCTCGGTGCTCTACATCGCGACCGCCGCCGCGCCGCCGTCGCTGACCTGGTGGCACATCGTCCTGGCGTTTGGCACCGGGGTGCCGTTGTCGCTCGTGGCGGCCCTGGTGCCCGCGCTCGAAGCGGCCAGGGTCCCGCCCGTTGCGGCCCTGCGCGGGAGCGATCTCGCGGGCGCCCGTGGGCGGTTTCCGATCCGGTCGCTTCTTGGAGGCGTGGGCCTGCTTGCGGCGGGCGGGTGGCTCGCGACGCTCGGGCCCGTGCGCGGGCTGCCGCTGTTCGGCTATGCCGCCGCGGTCGTCATCGTGTTCGGCGCGTCGTTGCTCGTGCAGGCGGCGCTTTTCGTCGTCGCGCGAGGCGTCGAGCGCCCGGTGCGGCGGTTTCTGCGGGTCGAGGACTGGCTGGCCGTCAGCAACGTGTCGGCCGCGATCCCGAGGCTGGCCATTTCCGTGGCCGCGCTCGCCGTGAGCCTGTCGATGATGGTGGCCATCTCGGTGATGATTGGCAGCTTCCGCGAGACCGTCGTGTACTGGGTGGGTCAGACCCTGCAGGCCGATCTCTTCGTCGGACCGGGATCCAGGCGCCAGGGCGGCCCGGGCGATCTCCTGTCGCCCGAGGTTGTCCGGACGATTGCGGGAAGCCCGGACGTGACGGCGATCGATCGCTTCCGCAGCATCGAGGTGCCGTACGGCGGCACGCGGATCCGGGTGGGGGGCGGTGATTTCGGTGTGCTGCTCGATCACGGATCGCTGCTGTTCAAGGCCCCGGCGGACGCGCGCGAGGCGATGCGCCGCGGGATCGGACAGGATGCCGTCGTCGCCTCCGAGAGCTTCGTGCTGAAGCAGCGCCTCGATGTCGGCAGCGATGTGGTGCTTCCGACGCCTGAAGGGCCGAGGGCCTTCCGGATCGTGTCGGTCTACTACGACTACTCGAACGACCGGGGCGTGCTCGTGATGGATCGCGGCACCTTCGAGCGCCGGTTCGGAGA
>JANPJN010000359.1:0-8905 GCA_031425515.1 Acidobacteriota bacterium
TGAGGGTAACGGCCTGCCCGTCGCGGGCGGCGATGTCCTGTATGTGAGCCATCATGGATGTGCCAGTGTGCGCTCGAAGCGCTCGCGCGCGCGCTGTGCGTCGGCGAGCACCGCGGCCGGAGATCCGGTATTGGCGAGCTCCAGGAGATACGTGCCCTCGAACCCGATCTTCTGGAGCGACATCAGGGCCACGTCCCAGTCGATCGTGCCCAGGAACGGCGCGAGATGATCGTCCTGCCGCCGCCGGTTGTCGTGCACGTGCGTCGCGATGAGGTGCTCGGCCGCGATTTCGACGGCGTCCGCCACCTCGCCCATGAGGTGCGCGTGCCCGAAGTCGAGACAGATGCCGGCCTCCGCGACGTCGAGATCCCGGTCGATCAGTTCTACCAGCGCGGCCGGGGTCGAGAAATCGTTGGGGATCACTTCGAACGCGACTTTCACGCCGAGCGGCGCCGCCAGCCGGCAGATCTCCTCGGCGCTTCGAGCGGCCGCTGCCCGCGTATTGTCGCCCGCGTCACTTCCCGCGGCCGGACGTCCCAGATGCACGACGAGCAGGCTGTACGGGATGTGACGCGCGATCTGGAGCGCGCGCTCCGCTTCCCTGACGGCGGCCTGCCGGGCGGCGGGGGCCGATGCCGCGTTCGACAGCGCCTGTCCGGCGCCCCCGTCCAGGCTGAGCGCAATGGGCGCGTGGACGCTGTTGAGCCGCACACCGGTCTCGTCAAGCCAGCCCGAGAGCGAGGCGATGGCGCCGGGGTCGTGATAGTCGAAATGGCTGCGCGTCGCGAATAGCTCGATCGTGTCGAACCCGGCGCCGGCCATCTCGGCCAGGTGGGCCCGATCGAGCCGCTGGGCATGAAACAGATGGGTCGAGATGCCGAAGCGCATACGATCTGGACGGGCCTTTCCGCTGTCAGGAAACTCCTGATTGTACCCTACCTGAACTCCTCCACGTGGGCGGCGAGCAGCTCGCGGATTCTGGCGAACTCCGGCAGGTTTTCGAGGTTGTCGCGCACGTACCGCAGCGTGCGCGGAATGTACTGGATATAGACGGGGTTGCGGCGCGCGGTGGTCTGGAAGCCGAAGGTGCCGAGCGCCTTCAGGTTGCGCTGCAGCGCCATCACGTCGAACCGGCGACGGAAGTCGCGCTGATCGCCGCTCTGCCCCTTGAGCGCCAGGAAGTACGCGAGCAGTTCACTCACGGTGTGCTCGGGCAGGTCCACGTAGGAGTCGCGCAGCAGTGAGACCAGGTCGTAGGTGTCCGGGCCCATCCGGGCGTCCTGGAAGTCGATGATGTACAGCCGGCCGCCGTGCAGCATCAGATTGCGGCTGTGATAATCGCGGTGGCACAGCACGCGCGGCTCGGCCGCCAGCATCCGGCTCATCACGCCGAACTCCGCCCGCAGCTCCTCGCGCGAGTCGGGCGACAGCACAATCCCCCGGTAGGCTTCGATGAAGTGCTTGATGAAGAAGTCGAGCTCCCACGTGAGCTTGTCGTTGTCGAAGGCGACCCCGTAGGGCAGGTATTCCGGAGAGGCGAGCTCGCGCCCGCGCTCCTGCAGCGTGGCAATGAGCGCCACCGCCTGCCGGTAGAGCGCGGCGTGCTCCTCGGGCGTGGCCGCGCCCAGGTGCGCCTGGAGCGTGACGTCGCCGAGATCCTCGAGCGCCAGAACGCCCAGGTCCTCGGCGTGCCCGAGGACCGCGGGGATGGGCACCGGCATCCGTGCGAGCAGGCGTGCGACGTTGACGAACGGCAGGGTGTCGTGCTCGAACGCGGCGGAGTACAGCGACAGCACGACCGACGGCGCATCGGGCAGCAGCACTCTGAAGTAGCGGCGGTCCGACGCGTCGCCCGTCAGCGGAACCACTCTCGGAGACCGGGACGTCAGGTCGCTCCGCTTGAGATAGCCGTCGATGCGGTCGCGCGCGCTGGCCGCTTCGGCCTGTCGTTTGTCGATCATGGGTTCACTCAGCACGCGGCCCACCTGGGACCGCTCAAGCCAGCCGGGCCTCTATGGAGTGCCGCGGAGATGTCGGGGGGGCGGCGTCGCGGTGTCACGCGATCGGCGCGATGAGCAGCCCACCCTCGACGCGCTCGCGGCCGGCCGGCGCCCGGTCCCCCGCCGGAACGATCGCGCAGCGCTCGTATCGCGCGCCCGACGGGATCCGCACGCCGTCGCCGACAATGCACTGCGCGAGCGTGGCGCGTGCGCCCACGACGACATCATCCCATATGGCCGTGTCCGTGACGATGGCCGTGGGGGCGATGTCGGTGCGGCAGGTCGAGATCAGGCGGTCGCCTTCGTGGCCGGCCAGCTCGACCGCCGTGCGCAGGTAGTCGGCCGGGGTGCCGATGTCCTGAAAACGGGCCTCGGAGACGAAGGCCGCGATGCAGCCGGGCGTCTCCGCCATGAGCCGCGGGTAGAGCTGGTTCACCGATTCGGACGGGACGCCGTCGGGAAGACCGGCGAACACGCGGGCCTGCGCAATCTGCACGCCGATGAAGTGGTAGGAGGGTCCCGCCTGTCCGGCGCGCGTGAAGCCGGTGACCCGGCCGCGGTCGTCCACGAGCACCCCACCGTATTTGTCGGGCGACGGATTTGGAATGAGGGCCATTGTCACGAGCGCCGCGTGGTCTCGGTGGCATCGCTCCATCGCATCCAGGTCCACGTCGGTAAGCGTGTCGCCGTTCACGATGAGGAACGGGTCGTGCCCGACGGCCACGAGCGGCAGGGCATGGCGCGGCCCCCCGGCCGACCCGAGCACCGGCTGCTCCCATGAATAGCGCACTCGCGCGCCGAGATCGCTGCCGTCACCGACCGACGCCGCAATCGTGTCCGGGTGGTGGTGCAGGTTCAGCACCAGGTCCGTCAAGCCGTGCGACGCCAGCCAGCCCACGGCGCGTCGCGCCAGCGTCTCGCCATTGACCGGCACGGCGGCCTTTGCGCGAAGGTAGGTGAGGGGGCGCAGCCGGGTGCCGAGCCCCGCCGTCAGCACGATCCCGTGCGAGATCCTCATGCGGGAGTATTGAAGACCATGTCGCCGTCGGGAAGCCCGAGCGCCTGGCGATGCCGCAGGAACAGACCGCGATACGAATCGACGATGTAGTCACGCACCGGGCGCCCCAGCGCGGCGGCGGCGGCGGCGATCGCCGGCTCGCTGCCTTCGAGCTCGACGAAGACGCCAATCGGCGTCTCGTCGATCGCGACGATCAGATCGCCGTGCGAAAACTCCTCGCGGTACTTCTCGTACCGGAACCCCACGCGCAGCCCGAGCTCCGTGAAGACGCGGAACAGGACGGCGTCGTCGCCCACCGTCGTTTCGAGCTCCTCGCGGACCTTCACCGCGGACGGCTGCACCGGGCCCTTGAATGTGAGGCGGCTCGTGCCCGCTTCGCGGCGGATCCGGAGCGTCGAGCCTCTGGCGCCCAGCAGCCCGTCCGGCGTGTCGAGCAGCGCGTCGGCCTGGAGGCGCCGGCCGTGCAGCGGCGCGGCGCCGAGCTGAAGGACGGCCTGCCTGGCGTCGGCGGCCGACGGATACCGCAGCTTGACTTCGCGTTCGAGCGGCGTGGGGGGCATCAGATCCCGATCGGGCGCGGCACGGCGCGCCAGAGCCACCGGCGAATCGTCACATACATGACGAAGCACTCCACCGCGAACGCGGGGAACCCGGCGTACCCCGCGAGCGGCATTTCGAACAGCTTCACGTCCGGGGGAATCGGCACGTTGTAGAACCACTTCGTGCCGCCCCAGTAGTTCCAGAACTCCCAGAGCAGCCCGCAGACCACCCCGGCGAGCAGCAGGTTGGTCAGCCGCGACGACCGCCCCCGCCGCCAGTCGCCGAGGATGGACTCCGCGCCCGCGCGCGCGTTCAGGGGGTCGAGGAGGAACACGAAGCCGAGCCAGACGGGGGCCGCGAGATATACCGCCATCGGTGTGTGCCGCAGCGCCACGGGGGCCAGGAGCATGACCGACCCGGCGGCCACGGCCGTCCAGCCCGCGACGCCTGGCGCCTGCGGGCGCGGCGGATCGGTGCGGTCGAGCGGCGCGCGTCGATCGCGCAGGCTCGACACCAGATCCGCCGTCTCGAAGATCGCCGGCCAGATCGTAGCGAACGCCCACGCATAGCCCAGATATCGGAGCAGCAGATTCTCCGGCAGCCCGACGTAGTACCAGTTGCCGAGGACGAACTTGTTGTAAAGCTCGAAGAGCCCCCACATGGGCACCGAGACGCACGCAAGGAAGAGCAGCTCCGCCGGGTGATTCCGCCGCCAGGAGGCGCCCCGGCGCTTCCACACCCACGCGTCCACGAGCAGGATGTACCCGGTCCACGCAATCGGCGTGTGCCAGTGGTAGAAGGGGTCGATCCGGGCGAGCATGCCGGCCTGCGAGATCGCCATGAGGAGCCCGCCGAGCCAACCGTACAGCGGCAGCCTGCGCGCCGGCACCTACGTCAGCCGCCCGGACGCGGTGCCGCCGAGCCGCGGCGTTCCCACGTTCTTCCCAAAGACCATCGCCTTCATCGTGCTCCCCAGTCCTCCGGGCATGATCAGCGTCCGCGCGGCCAGCCGCTGCCCGATCGCGCGACGATCATGTCCTGTCTCGACCCGATCGGCAAGACCCAGCGACAGCAGAAAATACGTCTGATCCAGAATGCCGAGCGTCGTGAGGCCGCCCGCCTCCGCCGCGCGTCGCAGCGACCCCAGGTCCACGTCGGCGGTCAGATCCTGGCCCCCGGGGTCTTCGAGCCAGCGGCCCGACCGCGCCGTGTGGCCGCGATAGCTGACAAGCGTGCCCTCCGGAGACGGCCCCCCCTCGCCGTAGTCCCCTCCGTAATCCCCTCCGTAATCAAAGACCAGGAGAAACCCCTCATCGAGCGCCGCCGCGGCTTCGCGCATCCAGGACCCCGCCGCGAGCCCGACCTCCACCCGCGCACCGGCCCCTACGGGAGCGCCTGCCTCTCGCAGATGTTCGAGCACCGCCTCGCTGCTTACGGGCACGAGCGTTTCGTGCAGCACGCCGTCGCGCTCGCCGACCGCAATCTCCCGCAGCCCGTCGTCGGTTCGCGTGACGACATGCACCGGCATGGCGTCGAGGAGCTCGTTCGCGACGATGACGCCGCGCACGCCCGCCGGGAGCGCCTCCCCGGTGGCGGCCACGTGCGCCGCGTGCGGCGCCAGGATCTCCGCCTGCGCCCGCCGCGCCGCCTCGCTCCGCTCGACGAGCGTCAGTCGCACAACGCGATACAGGTCGGGGTGCTCAGCGGCGGCGGCGTCCAGCACGTCCCGCGCGAGCCGGCCGTTGCCCGCCCCGGCCTCGACGAGATCGAAGGCCGCGGCGCCGCGGGCGCGCAGGATCCCCCACATCTCGGCGAGCTGCGCCGCAATCAGCTGCCCGAACAGCGGCCCGACATCGACGCTGGTGAAGAAATCCCCGCGCCGGCCGGACCGCTGGGCGGCGCCGGCGTAGTAGCCCCACTCGGGGTGATAGAGCGCCAGCTCCATGAACCGGGCGACGGTCAGCGGACCGCGCGCCCGTATCTCGGACACCAGGAATGGCAGAAGCGGCATGTGGCAGGGCTGCGGCAAAAAAAAGGGGCCAGTGGCACGGTGTCCACTGGCCCGGATTGTAGTCCGCAGGCGCGGAGTTCGGCTCAGCGCTTCGTCATCGTCACGAACAACTCCTGTCCGTCGCGCCATACGACCAGGAACACCGCCGAACCCGTGGGTGCGCTCTGGAGCGCTCTGGTGACCTGGGCGAGGGTCGTGACCGGCTGTCGGTTGACCTCGAGAATGACGTCGTTCGGCTGCACGCCGCCGCGCGCCGCGGCGCTGTTGCCATCGACGTCCGCCACGATTGCGCCTCCCCGGCCCCGCGGCAGATCCGCGCCGCGCGCGATGTCCGGAGTGATCGCTTCGAGCGCCATGCCGAAGTCGGTCGCCGTCGGCGTGCCGGGCTCCGCACTGTCGCCGCCCGCGCGGGGCCTCCGGCCTGCCGCCTCCGCTTCGAGGTCGAGCTCGTCGGGCGTCACGTTCAACGACGTGCGCTGGTTGTCGCGGTAAATCGTCATCGGCACAGTCGTGCCGGGCTTGGTCGCCACGACGAGCGCGACCAGCGCATCGCTGTCCGCCACGGGACGCCCGTTGTATTCCACGATGACGTCGCCGCGCAGCAGGCCGGCCTTCGCGGCAGGGCCCTGCGGCGTGACGCTCGAGACGACGGCGCCGCTCGCGTTCGGCAGGCCCAGCGCCTTCGCGGTCTCCTTCGTCAGCGAATCGCGGCTGATCTGCACGCCAATCACGCCGCGGGAGATCTTGCCCGTGCGCAGCTGCGGCAGCAGATCACGGATGGTGTTGATGGGCGTCGCGAAGCCGATGCCGATGTTGGCCGAGCGCTGCGCGTCGGTATAGATCGCCGTGTTCATGCCGACCACTTCGCCGCGGACGTTCAGCAGCGGGCCGCCGGAGTTGCCCGGGTTGATCGCGGCATCGGTCTGCAGCATGCTCTGCTCGCGTTGCGCGACGCCCCCGAACGGCCGGTTCAGCGCCGAGATCACGCCGACGGTCACCGTATGCCCCAGCCCGAAGGGGTTGCCGATCGCCATCACCCAGTCCCCCTGCTGCATCTGCGACGAGTCGCCGAATTTCGCCTCCTGCAGCGGCTCGGCCGGCATCTCTGTCAGTTGCAGCAGCGCGCTGTCGGTCAGCGAATCGCGGCCAACGACCTTGGCGGCGTATTCTTCATTCCGATTGCCGCCGACGAACGACACGGTGATCTTGTCCGCCCCCTCGACGACGTGGTTGTTGGTGAGGACGAAGCCAGCCTTGTCGATCACGAATCCCGTTCCTGCCCCCTGCGTCGTCCGGTCCTGCGGCTGAGGGCTCTGGCGATGGGGATTGCGCCGGTCCTGCGGGGCGCCGGGCGCCCCCTGGCCCCCGCCGCCGAAGAAGCGGCGCAGCAGGTCTTCACCGCCGCCGCCGAAGAATTCGTTCAGGTCCTGGGTGCGCTGCCGGGACTCGGTGCGGATGTTGACGACCGTCGGGTTCTGCGCCTTCGCAATATTCCTGAAGGTCGTGGCGTCCACCGGCCCCGAGAGCGGGGCGCTGTTCATCGGCGGCATCGCGGCCACCTGGGCCGACGAGGAGGGGGTGAGATCGAGCCGGGAAGCGATGACCATGCCGACGGCCACCGAGGCGATGGCAATGAGGACGGCGTAAAAAAGCGAGGTCTTGCGCGTGGACATTGGGTTCTCCGTGGGTTGGTACTGGTCCGACGTCACGCCAGCGTGACGATCTCCTGCTGCGCGGGCCCGGTGACCCGCGCGTCGTGCGCGCCGACGAACATGTTGATCTCCGTGCGCACGCCGAACTCCGCCGTATAGATGCCGGGCTCGATCGTGAAGCCCGTGCCGGGAATCAGCCGCCGGTCGTCGTGCGTCTCGTAGTCGTCCATGTGTACGCCGTTGCCATGGACGTGCTCGCCGAGACTGTGGCCGGTGCGGTGAATGAACTGCGGCCCGTAGCCGGCCTGCGTGATCACGTCGCGCGCCGCGCGATCGACCTCGAAGCCGCGAAGCTCGCGCCCGCTCCGGGCGGCGGCGGTGACGAGCGCGACGGCCGCATCACGTCCATCCCGCGCGGCCGCGAACGCCCGCGCGCAGGGGGCCGGCACCGCGCTCCCGGTAAAGCCCATCCAGGTGATGTCGGCAAAGACCGCGCCGGGGTCGGCCAGCTTCCCCCAGAGATCGAGCAGGAGGATTTCCCCCGCCCGGATCGTCCGATGCCTCGCGGCCGTCGGCTGATAGTGCGGATCCCCGGCGTGCTCCTGCGCCGACACGCATGGCGCATCGTCGGTCGTCAGCCCTTCCTCCGCAAACCACCCGAGCATGGACTGCTGCACCTCGTACTCGTTCAGCGCTTCGCCGGCCGCCAGCCTGGTGCGGACGAGGTCGAAGGCCCGGTCTTTCACGCGGTAGAGCCGTTCGGAGGCGGCCTGGTGGGTGGCAAGGGCATCCGCCGTCCATACCGCCTCGAACCGCTGCACGAGGTCGCCCGACGAGACCACCTCGACGCCGAGCTCCCGGACCGCCTCGACCGTCCCGGCGTCCACCCTGGAAATGTAGGGGATGGCATTGCCGGGGGAGTATTCCATCGCGACGCTCGTCAATCCCCGCAGCAGATCCCGCAGTCCGGCCGCCAGCTCTTCCCGTCCGGCATAGGGGCGCTTCTCGCCTGGCAGCCCGTCCAGGTTGTGACGCTCGATCGCGTGCACGAGTCCCCGGGGCTCCCCCTCGGCGGGCACGAGGTAATACCAGCGCCGCGTCGCCATCTTGTTCGAGCGGTCGAGCCCGGTCAGACGGGTGGCGATGGGGTTGGATCCGTGAAAGTCGTACAGGAGCCATGCGCCGATGCCGTCCGCCTTGAGCGCGTGCTGGATGTCCTGAATCGGCAGCGTCATCGTCCTCAGTATAAAGCCGCGCTGGCCTTGAGACGATGGCGCCCGGCGGATAGTTGGTAAAGTGAAGAGATGCGAAACCTTTTCCACGCGGCCGTGCTGGCCGGCCTCGCGGGAGGCGCGCTCATCGCGCAGGCCCCCGCCCCTGCGCCGCAGGCGCAGCCGCCAGTCACGTTCAAGGTCGAAGTCAACTACGTCGAGATCGACGCGGTGGTGACCGATGCGCAGGGACGCTTCGTCGGCGACCTCACGAAGGATGATTTCCAGGTGAGCGAGGCCGGGACGCCGCAATCGGTGACAGCGTTCTCGCGCGTGGACGTGCCGATCGAGCGCGCCGATCCGCCGCTCTATCGCCGCGCCGTCGTCGAACCCGACGTCCGATCGAACCGCGACGCTTTCAACGGCCGCGTCTTCCTGATCCTGCTCGACGACCTGCAGACCGACTTCCGGCG
>JANPJN010000360.1:0-1860 GCA_031425515.1 Acidobacteriota bacterium
GGGACGATGGCGCGGGTGGATTCGAGGGCGGCGACGAGATGGCCGCGCGTGGCGGGATCGAGCCCTTCGCCAAGCGCGCGTGGGGCGCGGAGAATGCCCTGCGCCAGGAAGGCGGCATCGACCAGCGGCTGCCGCTCGCGCACGAAGTTCATCACGTCGGGGGAGGCCGGATCCACCGCGCGGCCTATCGCGCGCCGCGTGAGATCGAGATATCGCGCGCGAAGCTGGCCCTCCGCCGACGAGTCCGCCGGCAGCTCCAGCCACGGGGCGATCCCGGCAACCAGACGCCCGATCGCTTCGAGATGTGTCACGTTCCGGCGGTCGGCGCCGGCAGCCTGCTCGACCGGCATGCGCGCCTTGAGCGTGCCCGCGGCCAGATTCGACAGCACAGGCTCGGCGATGCGGCGCAGGAGCCCGGTCCATGCGGCACGCTCGGCGCCTGGTGCCGCGGATGGTCCCTGGACGGCCTGCGGTGCGGCCGCGCCCTGCGCACTGACGCGCCGCGGCACGCCCGCCACCGCCCCGCCGGCACCCGCGGTCTTGAGAAAGTCGCGTCGGTTCACAAACAAGGGTTCTACAAGGTTCTACGCGGTTCTGCAAGGTTCTACGGGGTTCGGTTCTACGGGTTCTCCACTTGCCGCGGGCGCGCACGCCGTATAAGTTTGAAGGACCGTATGGACCTCAAGACCCTGAAATATCCCATCGTCCAGTTGTCGCTGGACCTCACCTCCCTGGACGAAGCGCTGGAGACGGCGGCGGTTGGCGTCGCGGCCGGCGTGGACTGGCTGGAGGCGGGCACGCCCCTGCTGCTCGCCGAGGGGCTCCACGCCGTCGAGGGGCTGCGCAAGCGCTTTCCCGATCACCCGATCGTTGCGGACCTCAAGACCATGGACGGCGGCTACCTCGAAGCCGAGATGATGGCGAAGGCGGGCGCCGACTTCGTCGTGGTCATGGGGCGCGCACACGAGGCCACGATTCGCCGTGTGGTCGATGCCGGACGCGACTTCGGCATCAAGGTCATGGGCGACAACATGGCGGCTGACGATCGCGTCGAGAACGCGCGCTGGCTCGAAAGCCTTGGCGTGGACGTCATCGTCCATCACATCGGCTTCGACGAACGCGGCATGATCAAGGGGCTGAGCCCGCTCGACGAACTGGACGACGTGGTGCGCGCGGTGTCGATTCCGGTACAGGCGGTCGGCGGGCTGTCGATCGAGCAGGCCATCGAGTGCCCCCGGCATGGCGCGCCGCTGGTGGTGATCGGCGCTCCGCTGGTGATCGACGGCGCCGCGTTCAAGCCGGCGGACGCGAACCTGTTTCCCACACTCAAACGTATTTGCGACGACATCCGCCGCACGCCGTACCAGCGTCCGGTATGAGGGCATCCGGGTGAGCGCCGCGGCACGTCTGCGCCGCCAGGCCTTCGGCGCCGCCCAGTGGGCCTATGGCGCCGCCCTGCGCGCCAGACACGGACAGCGCGGCATGCCCTGGCGCGTCCACGATCGGACGCTTCGCATCGATCCCGCGCTCCGGCATCTGGTGCCGCACGAACCGGAGCCCGACCTCTATCGCTTCCTGCAGGCCCACGTCACGCCCGGAAGCCACGTGCTCGATGTCGGCGCCTTCCTCGCCATCTACGCGATCCTGGAAGCGCAGCTTGCCGGCCCGACGGGCCGTGTCGTCACCATCGAGCCGACGGCCTGGAGCGCCGCCGCCGCGCGGCGGCACATCGGTCAGAACGCCGTGCGTGCCGCGCCGATTGAGCTGATTGAAGCGGCTGCCGGCGAGCGCCCAGGCCAGGCGATGCTGCACGAGTACGACCTGCCGTACGTGAACGCGCTGGCGCAGGCGCCAGACGGC
>JANPJN010000361.1:0-1897 GCA_031425515.1 Acidobacteriota bacterium
TGCATCTCGCGCTCGACAAGGCGCGACGCTTCGTTCAGCTTGATGCTTGCCGTCATGTCCTTCATGACCGGCAGCGCCACCGCCGCCAGCGTGCCGATGAAGGCGACGACGATCAGCAGCTCGACGAGCGTGAAGCCTGCCTGCGTGGGTCTGGAAACCATCTGAGGGACTTTGAGCAAGAGCCCCGCCATCACCTGGACACCGACGTGATCGAGCGGCCTAAGCGTGGGTAATGCCGTGGTTTACGGGCACTGACAGGGCCGGCGGCGATGCCGGGATGCGGGGGAAATGCACCGTTTTGGTACCCGCACTGACGGTTCTGGCGAAGTGCCCTCCAAGGGTGCCTTGGTGGGCTGAAAATGGTGGGGTTCGTCAGGTCCGGCTGAGCGGGAGGGAGACGGTCACGCGGGCTCCGCCGTGCTCGAGATTCGTCGCGAGGATGCGCCCGTTGTGCGTCACGATAATCTTCTGCACCAGGGCGAGGCCGAGGCCGGTGCCCTTGGCCTTGGTCGTGAAAAACGGCGTGAAAATCTTCGACTCGGCCCCCGGCTTGATGCCCGGGCCGTTGTCGCTGACCGAAATCCGCAGCGTTCCCTGCGCATCGTCTTCGACCCCGTCCACGGTGATGCGCGGCGCGACGTGCGCGCCCGTGCACGCCTCGAGCGCGTTGCGGCAGAGGTTGCTGAAGGCCTGCCGGAGCAGCACCTCGTCTCCTTCGACCCTGCCGAAGCTCCCGGTCGTCGTGACGTCTCCACCCCGCGCGCGCACTTCCCCGCGGATCTCGTCGGCGGCGCGTTCGATGATGCCCCGCATATCGACTGGCGCGAGCGTCAGGTCCGCCGGCCTGGCGAAGTTGAGGAAGTTGGTCACGACCTGGCCGAGGGCCTCGGTCTCGTCGCGGATGCCCTGCACGTACGGGCGGAAGTCGGACGGCAACTGATCGAGGGCGAGCAGCCGGGCATAGCCGTGAATGGTCGCGAGGCCGTTGCGGAACTCGTGCGCGATGCCCGCCGTCAGCTCGCCCAGCCTCGCGAGGCTGTCTTTCAGGCGGAGCTGCTCTTCGAGCTCGGCGACGTCGCTGAGGTCGGTGAACAGGCAGATCGCGCCGTGTGCCTGCCCTCCCCCGTCGCGCACGGGCGAGACGGTGATGCCCAGGTGCGTCGCGCCCGCGGACGGATGCTCCATCTGCACCGCCCGGCGCACGATGGGACGCAGCGTCTCGAGACACTCGTCCACGACGTCCGACAGAGGGGCGGCGTTGGCGAGCGCCTCGCGGTAACTGGTGCCGGCCTCGATGCCCTCGGGCAGCCCCAGCAGCCGGCAGCCTGCCGGATTGAGCGTGCGGACAAGACCGTCCTGGCTCACCACGAGCAGCCCGGACGTCATGCTCGCGATGATTTCGCTGCTCAGGCGCTCGGAGGCCTCGGCCCGCGCCTTCATCGCGCGCTCCTGCGCCTTGAGAGCCTGGAGCGCATCTTCCATGGCGCCGGTCACGAACGACGCCTCCCCGCGGATCGGCGCCGACCGTGTGGAATCACGCGCCGCGGCGAAGATCTTGAACACCGCGAAGGCAAGAAAACCTGACAACGCCCCGACGACGGCGGTCAGCCCGAGGAGGAGATAGCCAGCCTGGGTCACTGGGGGATCCTTTCAGCTGACAGCTATCAGCTATCAGCGCTCAGCTATCCGCTGCCACTATCAGCGCAGGTGCAAGCAACTCGTACCGCACGCGAGAGCACGGCACCAGAAACTGAGAGCTGACAGCTGATAGCTGACAGCTCAGTAAAAACTCACATACCAACTGACCAGTCGCTCGCCGGCGAGTGAGGCGGCCAGCGCGCCGAGGGCGAGGAACGTGCCGTAGGGGAGCGCATACTTCATCCCGCCCCGTTTCATC
>JANPJN010000362.1:0-3119 GCA_031425515.1 Acidobacteriota bacterium
GATCGTCTCCCGCGTGCTCGGAGGCTGGCAGGTGTCTGGCTCCACGTTCATGCGCACGGGCAACCCGTTCTGGGTAACCCGCGGAGACGATGTGGCCGGAGTGGGAGACTCCTTCCAGCAGCCCTACAACCTGGTGGGAGACCCGCAGGCGAATGCCAACAAGACGTTTTCGGGAGGCATCGTCGCTGGCACAGCGGTGGACCAGAACTTCTGGTTCAATCCCGCAGCCTACGCCCGTCCGGCCGCATGGACATTCGGCAACGCGCCCCGCAACCGGGTTTACAACCCGGGTCAGTACCAGTGGGACATCGCGCTGTTCAAGAACGTCCGCGTCAACGGCGCTCGGTCGTTCCAGCTGCGTGCGGAGGTCTTCAACTTCCTGAACCACCCGAATCTGGGCGGCGCCGATAACAACCCATCAAGCGCCACCTTCGGCCGTGTGACGGGCAAGGACGGATCGCGCCGCGACATTCAGCTGAGCGCGCGGTTCCTGTTCTAGGAGAGCTCTCAGCTTTCAGCTTTCAGCTCTCAGCTTTCAGCTGAGGGAGTTCGAAGCCGGCCGTCAGCGGCCAGTCACACGACTGGGGTTGGCGGCCGGTCCTTTGTACCTCACCGCCGCCCGCCGCCCGGCCTACCCGACGATCCCCGCGAGCAGCAGCACCCCCGCCAGCCCGGCGACCGACACGATCGTTTCGAGCACCGTCCACGTCGCGAACGTCTGCGCGACCGACATGTTCAGATATTCCTTGACCAGCCAGAACCCGCCGTCGTTGACGTGCGAGGCAATGAGCGATCCGGCCCCGATCGAGACGACGAGCAGCTCCCGATTGACGTCAGGTGACGCCGCGGCAATCGGCACCATGATGCTCGCGCCGGTCACGACCGCCACGGTGGCGGACCCGACCGACAGCCGCAGCAGGCAGGCGATGACCCAGCCAAGCACGAGAGGGGAGAGCTGCAGCCCGCTCATGACCTGCGCGATGGCCGTATCCACACCGGCGATATCCAGGACTCGCCCGAACCCGCCGCCGGCTCCGACGACGAGGAGGACGCTGGCCACGGGCATGAGTGACTCTTCCGCGAAGCGGAGGAGCGTGGCGCGGTCGAAGCCGGCCGCGCGGCCGAACGTGACCAGGGCCGCCAGCGTAGCGAGCAGCATCGCCATCAGCGGCGTGCCGACAAAGACCAGGATGCGTCGCAGCGTGCCGTCCGGCAGAACCCCCTGCGCCAGCGCGGCGGCCAGCATGAGCAGGACGGGCAGCAGCATCGTGACGACCGTGACGCCCAGCGACGGAGGACGCGCGACCGCGCGGTCGCCGGAGAGCTGATCGCCCATCGCCCCGACGTCGATGTGGACCCGCGCGCTGATGAGACGTCCGAAGATTGGCCCCGAGAGCACGGCGACGGGGAAGCCTACGATCAACGCGTAGAACAGCGTCAGGCCAGGGTCTGCACCGAGACGTTCGATCGCCGCCAGCGGACCGGGGTGCGGGGGAATGAGCCCGTGTGTGGTGGAGAGCCCGGCCAGCAGCGGAATGGCGACCCGCAGCAGCGGTGTGCCGGTCTGCCGCGTGACGGTGAAAAGCACCGGCGCGAGCAGCACGAGCCCGACCTGGAAGAACACCGGCAAGCCGATGATGAAGCCCGAGAGCATGAGGGCCCAGTCCACGCGGCGCTCGCCGAGCAGGCGGACGAGCGCGTTGGAGACGACGACGGCCCCACCCGATTCGGCGAGGAGCTTGCCGATCACCGTGCCGAGCGCGATGACCATCGCGACAAACCCCAGCGTGTCGCCAACGCCCGCCTGGAACGCGCGCGGAATGTCGACGAGTGGCATCCGGGCGCCGACGCCGACGCAGAGGGATGCCAGGGTGAGCGCCACGAACGCCGGCAGGCGGATCCATGTGACGAGCAGGACCACCAGCACGACACCGGCGGCGGCCACGAGGAGGAGGGGGAGCGGGTCTGTTGGGGTCATATGTGGCGGGCAGCTTACCGCGAGTCGGCCCCGGCGCGGGAGTAACGGGAGGGTAACGTGGGGGACCGCCGAGGCCGCCGCGGTTGCCACTAGCGGCAACTGCGGGGATTGGAAATCAGCCTTCAGGCCACAATTCACTGTTTTACAGTGGCTTATAGGTTTTTATGTTGAGGTCACGCGGATTGCAGTGCGTCTGGAGTGCGCACTTTAGAGCGGCGGGGAGAGCCGCGTCCCCAGCGGGTGCTGGTCGTGGACGACTACGCGGACTTGAGGGCCATGTGGCGGGTGTGGCTCAGCCTGTGGGGTTTCGACGTCACGGAAGCCGAGAACGGCCGGGTCGCCACAGAAGAAGCCCTCCGCCATCGTCCCCGCATCGTCCTCATGGATCTGAGTATGCCGGGGATGGACGGGTTGAGCGCGGTGCGGAAGCTGCGCGCCGACCCCCGGACGGCTGACCTGACCGTTATCGGCGTCACGGCTCAGGGTGCCACCAACCCCGCAGTGCTGGATTTTGCGAAGGCTTGCGATGTGGTGCTGGAGAAGCCGCTCGACCCGGAGATCCTGCTGGCCCAGATGCGCCGCGCGTTGCGTCCCTCCTAGCCCCTTCCCGCTCGTCCTGACCCTTCCCGTTAGTCCATCTGCACGCGCGAGGGCGCCCGCATCGACCACTGCCGGCCGCACGCGGAACAGCGGTAAGTCAGCGCTTCGGGACTGGCCGGGAGCACCATGACGATCCGGTCGCCCCGGCAGCCGTAGCACACCAGCAGAGACGGGGAACGCAACGCGAGTTGCCCGCCCCCGTCGCGACGCCATCGGCCAAACAGCGTGTGCAGCCATCCCACGGCCGGATAGTAACAGCTTGGATCATTTCCCGTTTGGCGGATCCTCGCGCGCATGATGCACGCTCGACCCATCGTCTGAAGAGGCCGCGCCGGGAGCATGGGCGGAGTTGAGGCACGCAGAGCCCCTGGCGTCTATCACCTCGATGACGCCGCCTCCGTACGTTTCGTAGATGCCCAGCCGGCAGCCGCACGGCAGAGTCCGACTCGACAACCCTCGGAGAATGCGCGCCATCCTGAGGTTAGACAGGGTGGAGGGTCGAGGAGTTCGATAGCCAGCGCTCCAATATCGGAAAGTTCGC